>JAAYTO010000204.1 GCA_012523755.1 Clostridium sp.
GTGACATTAAAAAAATTTTAGCCAAAACAAAAAAATGAAAAATACACTACAACTTTTTGTGAAACTAAAGAGCCCTAGAACCTTTGAATTTCAATGGTTTCGGGCTCATTTTAATCCATTTTGCTGCAAAACTCAGGATATTGTAGCATGTTTATAAAAATAAAGAAACAGTATAACATAATCATTTGCATACAAATGTTTTTTTAAGCAAATTAAATTGCATATTACTTCTTTAATTTGATATGCTTTTTTTGTAAAAATTAATAAATTAGCATATAATAAAGTTGTATCAGAATTAAATTAAGTATTTAAATATATACTTGGAAAATTCATTATTTAAGGGAGATTTTACGGTGAAGCTTATTGATCTGACTCATACAATTGTAGACGGTCTGCCGGCTTATCCCGGCGACAAGGAAACAAAGCTTATTAATACCAGACAATTGGAAACTGACGGCTACTCAAATCACCGGCTTAAAATTGACATGCACTCCGGTACGCATATCGATTCTCCGATGCACCTTACCGATGCAAAGGAATATATATGCGAATATCCCCCGGAATCCTTTATTGGAGAAGGATGCATAATTGATATGAGAAACCGGCCGGTAATCAAATTGGAAAAAGAGTTCGAAGCCATAATAAAAAAGGGCTGTATTTTGCTGCTCTATACCGGGCTGAATCATAAATTCGGTACAGAGGAATATTTCAATAATCATCCTGTTGTTGATATGGAATTTGCAGAATTCATGGTCGAAAGAAAAATCAAAATCCTCGGAATGGATACCCCTTCTCCCGACAAACCGCCTTTTACGGTTCACAGGCTGCTTTTAAAAAACAAAATATTCATCCTCGAAAACCTCACAAACATGGAATCGCTTCTTGAGGTGGAAAAGTTTGAAGTTATAGCCCTTCCTCTTAAAATAAAGGCCGACAGTTCAATCTTACGTGTCGTTGCAAAGCTGCTGTAAATGTGCCCATAAGTTTTCACACTCACCCGGATAGCTAATAGTCACTTTTTTAAACCTAGACAGCAAGGGACCTAAAAAAATAATAGAAGATCTCATTTCCACTGCGAGATCTTCAGGAATTTCGGTACTGTTGATTGTCGATGAATCTACGGTAACAACATCTCCTTCAAGCCATACCTTACAGCCCAACTTCCTTAATATCTCCAGCATTATTTCAACGTCCCTCAGCCTTGGACAATTCTTTATGACCGAAATTCCATCATTCAGGACAGTAGCGGCAAGTATCGGTAAAACAGCATTTTTTGAACCTTCAACAACTATCTCGCCCTTTAGCTTCTGTCCACCGGTCACAACAAACTTACTCATATAAAACACCTCCGTGGCACTGGGCGGTTAACCCCAAACCATGATTTTCTTTTTATCTTTATAGATAGAAATACTTATATATCTATTTTATGCCGGGTTTACAAAAGTGTTACTTTGGTAATTATATGCCGTTCCACTTCGAAGACTCCAACTAAAATTCCATTAAAAAAAGAGCTTCAAATGAGCCCTCTTAAGTCAATATTCAATATAAATTTCCATAGGTTCATATATAGAGTGAAGAAAACGTGGAAGAAACATTAAAAAAGCAAGTATTATTCGCCTGAAATCTCTAATCCTTCTTCACTATTTCCTTTAACAATTGATATATCTTATCCGTTGCATTTGTTATACCCATCTTTCTTGCGTTTTGGGACATTGTATTTAACATATTCCTGTCATTTAAAAGTGTATTGATCTGATTATATAAAATATCACAGCTTAAATTCTTCTCCAAAATAACCACTGCCGCTCCCTGTTGTTCCAATGCCTTTGCATTATACTCCTGATGGTTTGCCGTGACATACGGCGAAGGAATCATTACAGAAGGAATCCCCAATGCAGTCAACTCGCTTATTGTAATTGCCCCGGCCCTGCACACCACCAAATCCGCTGCAGCCATGGTATTTGCCATATCATATATGTACGGTAAAACCTGAACGTTCTTTGACTTTATATCGCCGTTTCTCTCTTTAATCCCACTGTACTGAGTTTCTCCCGTTGCATATATTAAATGAAAACCAAAATTCGCTCCGTGCTTTTTAATCATCTCTGAAACTGTGCTGTTTACGTTCTCTGCTCCCCTGCTTCCTGCAAATATCACCACAAGAGCTTCGTTTTTGGGTATCCCGAGCTTTTTACGGGCTGCTTCCCTATTAACTTCAAGCATCTCACTTCTTATTGGATTTCCGGTAAAAAAAACATTTTTTCTTCCCTTAAAATACTTCGTTGATTCCTTGAAGCTAATTGCAACCTTGTCAACAAACTTTGAAAGAATTTTATTGGTTACCCCCGGAAAAGCATTCTGTTCATGAATAAGAGTGGGTATTTTCATCCTCGAAGCATTAAATACCACCGGACCGCACACATATCCTCCAGTGCCTATAACGATATCCGGCTTGAAATCACGAATAACCTTTCTTGCCTCAAAAAGCCCCTGAAACAACTCCTTTACCGCAACCAAAGTATCAAAAGAAAGCTTTCTTTGAAATCCCCTTACCTTTATCATTTCTATATCGAAATTCTCTCTTGGAACCAGTTTGCTCTCCAATCCCTTTTGAGTACCCACAAACAATATTTTTGAATCCGGTTCCATTTTCATTATGTATTTTGCAATCGCAAGTCCCGGATTAATGTGGCCTGCTGTGCCGCCCCCGCTAATAAGTACCTTCAAAATCCATTCACCTCAGATTCTCTCATATTTAGCATGCTTTGATATATTTAGTAGTATACCTACATTGGTCAAAAGAAAAACCAAGGAAGAACCCCCATAGCTGAAAAACGGAAGGGGCATTCCGGTTACCGGCATGCAGGATGTAACAACCGCAACATTGATTACAACCTGAACAGCAATTAATGAGGTTATACCTATCGCCACCAAGGCTCCAAAGGCATCCGGTGCATTCATGGCCACCTTTACCCCACGCCATATAAAAATCAGAAACAGTATAAGCACCGTAGCAACCCCGATAAAACCAAGTTCTTCTGCCAGTATTGCCAATATAAAATCATTACAAGGCTCCGGTATATAGAGGAACTTTTGAAGACTGTTACCAAGACCCCTTCCAAAAAGTCCACCGGAACCTATGGCATAAAGGGATTGTATCGCTTGATATCCCTCTTTAAGCGGATAATCCCACGGATTTAAAAAAGCCGTAAATCTTCTCATTCGGTACTCTTCTGAAAAAACCAGATACACTCCTGCAGCAACAGCAGGTGCACCCATTAACACAAAGTGTTTTATCCTAGCTCCGGCACAAAACAAAATTATGCATGACACCAGGCCTATTATGATCATAGCACTCATGTGAGGCTGCAAAAGTAAAAGAAATGCATGAATCGCTATTATAATCAAATATGGAACCAGACCTTTGAAGAAATATTTAAGAGCATCCTTTCTCTTTGAAAGGCTGTAGGAAAAAAACAGTATTATTGCCAGCTTTGACAACTCCGACGGCTGAAAATCAAATCCCCCAAAACTAAACCACCTGGTTGCACCGTTACGGGTAGCACCTATTCCATCAATCCACACTACTGAAAGCAAAGCTAAATTGACCAGCATAATAATAGGCGATAATTTACCCAGCTTTCTGTAATCAAAATTCATTGCAACAAACATTGCAAAAAGCCCCAGTGGAACAAAAATCAGCTGCTTCTTTAAAAAATGGTATGCATCCCCCTTCATATAGTTGTATGCGTAGGGTGCACCGGAACTGAACACCATTACGCTACCCAATGCAAGGAGTATCATAACGGTCATAAATATTAAAAAATCAAACGGTTTTGTTGATTTCAATTTCATCCTTTTCCCCCTTAAAGCTTTTGCCTTAGAAGTAGTAAATTCAATACTTTACATCAATATTATTCTTCTTAGCTTTTTATTCCATTCATTTAAAGTTAGTTTTTTGCTTGTTGATTTTAATAAAACCTTAGCCTTAAAGCAAGGAAACCAATTACGCAAAAAAGCACCGTTATTGTCCAAAAGACTGTAACCACTTTGACTTCCTTCCATCCGGATAGCTCAAAATGGTGGTGAATAGGTGCCATCTTAAACACCCTGTTTCCCGTTGCCTTAAACCACAATACCTGTATCATAACCGATAAAGCTTCTATCACATAAATACCGCCAACAATGAACAGTATCAAAGGCATTTTCATCATTATTGCAATGGCACCGACAGCCCCTCCCAGTGCCAGCGAGCCTGTATCACCCATAAAGACCTTTGCTGGATAGGAATTAAAGGCTAAAAACCCAAGACAACCTCCCGATACCATGGAACAGAATATTTTTATATAATCCCACTCTCCTCTAGTCATGGAAACTATGGTAAAAAAGACCGTTACAATCAATGTCACACCAGCTGCCAGTCCGTCAAGACCATCAGTTATATTTACCGCATTTGTCGAACCGATTAATACAACTATTGTAAAGGGTATAAACAACCACCCTAAAGAAAAAGTATTCTCCATCCCTAAAAACGGAATAATTATGTCCGAAGCCTGTGTCCGTGATACGTAAACTGCAAAAGTAACCGCTATGACAAGAAGCCCGAACATCTTCTGGTTCCAGTACAGTCCATCTTTTCTCTTTTTTACTACTTTTATAAAATCATCTATAAATCCTATCAATCCAAATCCAAGAGTTACAAAAAGAAGGGGTAAAATTCTAGTATCATGCCTTGCATAAAAGGCTGAAATAACTACAATTGGGATAAGGAAAATCACTCCTCCCATAGTTGGCGTCCCCATCTTCTTATAGTGGGATTTCGGTCCGTCATCTCTAACCGTCTGACCAAATTTAAGTCGGGTCAGAAGGGGAATAAGTACAGGACCTAAAACCAATACGCAAGTAAAACTCAATATGAATATTAAAACATGTGTCGAAATATCAAACGGTAATTCCAATTTTAATCTCCCCCATAAATGCTAAATAAATACATAGGCTGTTCTCTTTTTCCTAGCCTATTAATTAAATTTACACCTTAAAAATCAGCCTGTCAACACGGTGACTATTTCTTCCATTTTCATGCCTCTTGAACCCTTTACAAGCAATACATCACCAAGCTTTAAAAAGTCTTTCAAAAAACCTGCAGCTTCGACATTATTCTTAAACACAAAAACATTCTCCTTTTTTGCTCCCGCATCAATTGCACCGCCGGCAGTATTATCCCCATACTCACCCACAGCTACAACATAATCTATTCCATTGGATACGGCATACTTCCCAACATCAAAATGCGCTTTTTCTGATATTTCCCCAAGCTCTAGCATATCTCCCAAAACAGCAATAGTTCTGCTGCCTGCCGATATCTCCTTCAATACGTTTATTGCCGCCTCCATGGACTGGGGACTTGCATTGTAGACATCATTTATTATTTTCAAGCCCTTATGGTTAATTATATTGAGCCTCATTTTTCCCGGCACAAACTCCTCAATGCCTTTTATTATCTCCTCCGGCGGTATGCCCAGTTCAATCCCCGCCGCAATTCCCGCCAAAGCATTATATATATTATGTAGTCCTGGCACCGGGATTTTAATATTGTACTCCCTGTTGCCGATATTAATATCAAAGGTTGAGCCCTGTTCTCCCAAAGACTCCACATTATAACCTCGATAATCCATTCCTTCTTCCAGTCCGTAAAACACAGTTCTATAGCTTAATAAACCCTTTAAACCCAACAATAAACTGTCATCACCATTAAGTATAACCAAGCCTCTTTTATTTAAGCCCTCTAAGATCTCCATTTTTGCTTTTAATATATTATTTTTTGAACCAAGCTTTTCAACATGGGACAAACCTATGTTTGTTATTATTGCTATATCCGGCTTTACAATTGAAGTGAGCCGGCTTATCTCTCCAAAACCACTCATACCCATCTCAACAACACAAGCCTCATGGGAGGGGTCAAGCCCAAAAACCGTAAGGGGTACACCGATTTCATTGTTAAAATTGCCCTGGGTCTTATGCACTCTAAAACCCCTTTGCAGCACACTGGCCACCATATCCTTTGTACTTGTCTTGCCCACGCTTCCGGTAATACCTACAAAGGAAATATTAAATTTCTGCCTATAGTATGCAGCAAGATCTCTAAGAGCCTTCAGGGTATCGGGAACCTTTATCAAAATCCTGTCACCAAAGGCCTTGGTATCCCTTTGTGTAAGACTGCCCAGTGCACCCTTTTCAAACGAAGGCAAAATATAGTCATGCCCGTCAAACTTCTCTCCCACAAGAGGAACAAAAATGTCTCCTTCCTTTACGTTTCTTGAGTCAGTACAAACATTGTTAAACACCGTATTGATATCACCGGACAACAAAGTCCCACTTACTGCTCTTACTATCTCTTGACAACTTAAAGTCTCCATTTTATATTCCTCCAGGTTGCTTAATTGGTAGATTCATTGAGTATTTCCCTTATTACTTCCCTCTCATCAAAATGTATTGTTTTATCCTTGAGTATTATATAATTTTCATGTCCTTTACCTGCAAGAACAATAATGTCTTTAGGTCTTGCATTCATTAGGGCATATTTTATAGCTTCCCGCCTATCTACAATTTTTATATATGCAGCACCTGTCTTTTTAATTCCTTCTTCAATATCATTTATTATCATTTCCGGATCCTCTGTCCTAGGGTTGTCGGAGGTAATAATCGTAAAATCCGCCAATTGTCCCGATATTCTACCCATAACCGGCCTTTTGGTTTTATCGCGGTCTCCTCCGCAGCCAAACACAGACACAACCCTTCCCGGTGCATATGCCTTAATAGTGGTCAGAATATTTTCCAGGCTATCGGGGGAATGGGCATAATCTATCATAACAGTATAGTCTTTTCCTACATCGACAATTTCTGCCCTTCCCGGTACCCTGATACCAGCCAATCCCTTTTGTATATGCTCAAAAGGCACTCCCATCAAACCACAGCTTCCTATTGCGGCTAGGGCATTATAAACACTAAACTTTCCGGGAATACTCACACTGATTTTTCCTTCAAACCAGGGAGACACCACCTTGAAATCCACACTATTGGGATGATGCACAATATCCACCGCTCTGATGTCCGCTTTGTTATCAATACCCATGGTATAGACCTCACACCCGGCACGGTCTACCACTTTTCTTCCAAATTCATTATCTATGTTAATCAATCCTTTTTTACACATTCCAAAAAGCTTGATTTTTGCTTCAAGATAATTTTCAAAGGTTTTATGAAAATCCAGATGTTCCCTTGAAAGATTCGTAAAAACTCCAATATCGTACTCACTGCAGCTAACCCTGTGAAGCTCTAAGGCATGGGAAGACACCTCCATAACCACACTTTTTACATCTTTTTGAACCATCTCACTGAAAAGTTCCTGAAGATCATAGCTTTCCGGTGTTGTTCTGTCCGTCGGAAGCATCTCCTCGCCAATCATGTTCGCTATTGTCCCGATAAGTCCCACCTTTTGACCGTATTCTTCGAGGACTGATTTTATCATGTAGGTTGTGGTAGTCTTTCCCTTAGTCCCGGTAATCCCTATAAGATTAAATTTTTCAGAGGGATGACCGAAAAACATATCGGCTATACTGGAAAGAGCATACCTGGTATCCTCCACCCTGACAACAGACATACCATCGGGCATTTCAACTTCCTTCTGGACTATAAACGCCTTGGTACCGTTTTCTATAGCCTGGGGTATATATTTATGCCCATCAACCTTAAAACCTTCTATACAAACAAAAACCGAACCTTCCCTTGATTTTCTGGAGTCATATGCAATACTTCCAATCTCAATTTCCAAATCCCCTTCATATTCAACAACCTTCAATCCCTTAATAAGCTCTTTAAGTTTCATAAAAAACCTCCCGTAATTTGCTTCTCTCAAAGTTTACAAAGCCATCAGTGCGTATCGAGGAACAAGAACTCGACCTCTACAACTTCCCCTTGGGGAACCTCGGTTCCCGGTTCCACGCTTTGCCGCACCGCTGTACCATTGCCAACGACTTTAATGTTCAATCCAGCAGCATTTAAAGAATTCGTTGCTTCATCAATGGTTTTATTGGTTACATCCGGCACCTTAACCATTATTTCCTCTTCCTGTTTATTTATATACGCAATAACAACAGAATCTTTGGCAAGCAGAGCACCGGGTTTCGGCGTCTGATCCTTTATAACGGTACTGTCGTCATAATCCTCACCCTCTACCCTATACTGCAATCCCAATTGCTTTAAAAGTTTTTTTGCGTCACTTATGCTCTTATCCCTTACATCCGGTACATACACCTCTTCTGCAATCATATCCAAATCCTTCTCGCTGTACCTTCTTTCCACACCAAGATAGTTTAACGTTTCCTCAACTATCTTACCGGCGACCGGTGCCGCAATAGTTCCACCGTAATATGCTTCTCCCCTCGGGTTATCCAGTGCCACTAGGACACATATGCGTGGATTGTCCGCCGGTGCAATGGCAGAAAAGGAAGCAATATACACACCATCTACCGTTGTTTCCGATGTACCTGTTTTACCTGCCACCCTGTACCCTTTGACATACGCATTTCTACCGGTACCTTCGGACACAACTCCTTCGAGAACGTCCAACAAAGTTTGCGATGTTTCTTTTGAAATAACATTCCTTACAAC
>JAAYTO010000205.1 GCA_012523755.1 Clostridium sp.
AAAAAAGATCAAGAAAGATACCCTAAAAGAAGTTTGAGGTCCAGACGTTTTCTTGCCTGAATATTAAATGCTGAAATGGCATTTTAAAAAACTCTCTTGTGAGAGTATTGGCAGGAGATGGGTTCATGCTTTTACCGTGCCAGATGATATTGACTTGGATGGAAACGAAGAAATAGTTATAACAATTGGTGCTAAAAATCAAAGTAACAAAATTTATGTATGGAGAGAAATTTATGTATTGAGAGAAATTAATGATCAATTACAAGAACTTGGCCGTATTAAAGGTTCGGGGTATAGAGTTTATGATGCTCACTTTGTTCAAATGAAAGGCAGTAATCAAAAATACATTAATGCTTTTGTAACTAACAACGGTGGCTTATTGGGGTTTGCACTGTATAAAGTGTGCCAAGATAAAATTGAACGGGTTGAGTATTCTGCATCTCCTACGGGATCAGGTTATGGTTATTTGGTTTCGTCAGATAATAACAATATATATGATGGATATGAACAACACTGTTGCAGTTATGATGTTATGTATTTTGATGTGACACGCTATTACAAATGGAATGGAGAATCCTTCGATTATGTTTCTTCGCATGTTAATATTCCGGATTATCCAGAGGATGAAGATGGTGTAATCAGACAGTTTTTGAAATTGAATATGCTAGGGGAAAAAGATAGAGATTGCGATGAGGTTCAAAAAAGATTAGATGAAATCAATAAAAGCGGGAAATCGTTAGATTTTGAAAAATTAATGCAGTTGGACTATATATTTGAATGGGTAGCTGATTTGCAACACGATTGGCTGGAATTGGACATACAAAGAAGCGGTGATTTTAGCACTGTTACTGTACCTGTACAAAATGAAAATATAGTGTTTGTTATGACAAAAACAGAAGGGAAGTATTTTATAACAGATATCAAGGGGGAGTTTGCAGTTAATTGACACTTGTACCTCTGTACAGTGCGGATTTAATTTGCTTTTTTGTGTGCTGAATGCTATAATTAATCTATGTTTGGTTTAATTCTATAGTAGTTGGGGGAATTTATGTTAATAACCAATTTGTTGGACAGGCTTAAAAAGTACAAGTTCTTTGCTGAGCTATTGACCCCTGAAGCCTTTTCTCAAATGAAGAGATATGTAATTACGGGCTTTACAGGCTTTGCAATTGAATACTTTCTGTTTCTCACTTTTGATAACTTTGTTTTTAAAAGGTTTTTTCCGGGAGGATATTCTTTTGCAAAGGATGTTGCAGCAAACCTGTTTAATTACAACTTAAAAGACAGTACATACTGTATTTTACTTGCCAATGCAATTGCCTATGTGGTTGTGTTCTGGTTTAACTTTCTTGTTAACAGGATTTGGTCCTTTAAATCAAAAGTTAATATCTTCAAACAATTAAGACAGTATGGAGCTTTGTTCATCTTTAATTTGATTGCCATCAGTGCATTGATGTGGTTTTTAACTGATAAAATCGGTATTATTTCCAAGATTTCAAAAATATTGGTTATGGGATTGGTGGTATGTTGGAATTTTATTCTCTACAAGAAAGTTATTTACAAGTAAGGAGTTTGAAGGGTTGAAAAAAGCGGTTTTGTTAAGGGAGAGTAGGTTATAAATGATTGGAATTCTATATATTGTACTTTCATGGATAAGTGGGTATATTCTTTTAAAACAATTTCTGCCTTCTATATTTGATTTTTCAAGGTCTTTGTCACTTAAGGGAAAACAGGTTAAGCTGCCGGCATGGATGGTCACACTTCCGGCATCCTTTTTGGTGGGAACACTTTTAGTAACATGGACTACATATATAAGTGCCTACTTTTTCAGATCTTCCGGCAATCCAATGCTTTATGGCAATATAATTGCTTTTGTGCTTTTTTCGTTTATTATTGCCTTTTTTCTTGTTAGAGACAGAAAAGATTTCGCAGCATTAATTAAATCAATAATTCCCGGAATTAAAAAGAGAACATTTCTAACTGATAACATCATTGAATTAATATATGTTTTAGTTTTTTTAGGTATTTGGACATTCTTAATGGTAGGATCTTTTCACATAAAAGATGGTGTTATGAAAATTGGATTATCTGTGGTAAGTGACTTTTCACCCCACCTTGCGGTAATCCGATCCTTTTCCTTTGGTTTAAACTTTCCTTCCGAATATCCTCATTTTGCAGACGGCAGTATGAGATACCATTTTATGTTCATGTTTTTGACGGGTAATTTGGAGTTTTTAGGGTTAAGGCTTGATTGGGCTTTTAATCTCCCGGCCATATTATCGGTTGTTTCATTTTTGATGCTGCTTTATTCCTTTGCCGTATTATTGCTCGGCGAAAAAGCAATCGGGGTTATAACCGGGGTGTTATTCTTTTTCAGAAGTTCCTTTGCATTCTTTACATATATAACGGAAAAAACTTCGGTAATGGAAGCCTTAAAAGAGTTGAAGACTATAACGGATCATATTGGAAATACACCAAATGAAGAGTGGGGGCTTTATGCTCAGAAGGTCTATGTTAATCAGCGGCATTTAGCTTTTGTGTCGGGTATAATGATGCTTGTTCTGATAACGGCTCTTCCCCTGTTTATAAAGATGATGACAAGAATTGGTAAGTTATATCAAAAAAGGTTGCAAAAACCAGAAGAAAACGAAGAGACAGAGAGTTTTTGGAAGTCGTATATTAAAGAGTTTATTTTCAGCAAGAGTGCGTGGGTTCCCCAAAGTGTATTTACATCTGTGGTAATGGGAATTCTTCTTGGGCTTACGGGTTTCTGGAACGGTGCAGTGGTTATAGCGGCACTTTTAATACTCTTTGTTATGGCTATTTTCTCAAAACACCGGCTCCAGTATCTAATCATAGCATTAATTACTGTCGCATTGGTTTATTCTCAGTCGCTGTTTTTTGTCAGAAGCGGTGATCCAGTGGTCTCGCCCGTCATCTATATTGGTTTTCTGACAAACACCAACGGATTGCAGCAGGATTTATCCTGGTATTTTATGAATAATGGTTTTGTGGCTGCACTTAAGCATTTATTTAAATTAATTCCTTACGTTGCAGGTTTTTATATTGAGCTTCTGGGAATTCTTCCTTTTATTGTGGTGATGTGCTTGTTTTCCGGTAACAGCAGGCACAAATATCATATAAATATATTGTTTATGGCAGTGGTACAGGTTATCGGCTATTTTTTTACAAGTCATAAATTGGAAAACGATGCCTTGATTATAAATAAACAAGTTTTCTTTATATCAATGATATTTGCCTTTCTTTTATTAATATTTAGTAGCGTGATATATACATTGCATAATGATTCTCCGACTCCTCGGGGCACAAGGGCACTGATACTGACATTTGCTGCTCCGATTATCTTTGCAAGCACTGTCAAAATAACACCTAACGTTGATATCAACCATAAGTATGTGGTTATTGGTTCCATACTTATAAATATATTTGTAGCGGCTTTTATATTCTTTCTTTTCAAAGTAAAAAAACCTCTTGCCACCTTTGTTGCCGTGGCTATTTCCATAGTAATTACCGTTACAGGTTTTGTGGACGTAATAGCACTTCGCAACCTTAATAATATATCTGTCGATGTCCGCTGTGACGACCCTTTACTTGTCAAGGTGAAAAATGAGACCAGAAGAAATGAAATTTTCCTAACAGATGATTTGCATCTTCATCCGATACTTTTAGCAGGAAGGAAGATATTCTGCGGCTGGCCGTATTTCACATGGAGTGCAGGCTATGACTGGGGTCTTAGGGATGGAATCAGGCGTAGGATTTTTACCGCTGCTGACGAAAACACTCTTAAGGAACTGGTAATAGAGAACAACATTAGTTATATTGTTATTGACAACGCAATCAGGAATTCTGAGAATTATACTGTGAATGAACAACTCATGAAAGACACCTTCGAGGTTTTTTATGATGATGGTCATGATATTGTTATTTACAAAACATATTAGATTTGTTATAGTTTTTTGGTGAGGATATAAGTTTGGTTTATTATAGATTTATACGGTTTGAATGCTACTAATGTTATGGATTAATTATTATTGATTATAAGGTGGGTTTTCTGGCTATGGATAACAAGTTAAATATATTATATTGGAGACAAGAACAAAATGTTGAAGAAGATGATAATTAGTATAATTTCTGTGGCACTATTTTGTGTAATGTTTTATCAGTGGGCTTTTGCCACAGAGAATTTTTTGCAAAACCCATCTTTTGAAGATACAAACAACAATATGCCCATAGGTTGGTATACATGGGTCTGGGATTACAAGCCGGGTATCGTGGAGTTTTTTGTAGAACAGGAAGGTTCCCGCAGTGGACAGAACTATGTTACCATTGAGAATATAGAAGCCAGGGATTCACGATTCTTTCAAGAGGTGGCAGTCAATTCCAACTCATGCTACAAGTTTTCCGGCTGGATTAAAACAGAGAATGTGAAGGAAGATGTATTGGGGGCAAATCTGTCATTGGAAGGAATTACCGTGCGCTCAAGAGATATTAGAGGTACTGTTGACGAATGGCAATACACTGAGTTATACATTAAAACCGGTGAAGGAGTGAATACATTAAAACTATCTTTAGGTTTGGGGGGATACGGTAATCTGAACACCGGAAAGGCATCTTTTGACGATATGGTATTGGAAGAAGTAGATAGCATACCTGAGGGCGAAAACTTTGCATTTATTGGAAACTCCGATATTGTGTCGGAATCTTCAAAGGATGAACAAAAATCTGAACCTGAAAATACAGAAGGTAAGTATACTTTGGTCTGGTTTACAACTTCATTGGTTGTTTTAGTAATCATATTATTTTATTACTATAGAACGGGAAAACTCAAATTTTCTTCCGCGTTTTTATTCATTCCTTAAATAAGTCAAGATTAGTCAAGAAAGGCTGCGGAAATTCTATTTTCTGCAGCCTTTATAAATTACATATGGTTTATGTTAAATATTGTGCATTATTCTTCCGATTCTTCTTCTATCGGAAATATTCTTATAGTTCTAAGAATATATCTTTTTATTAGGGTAATGTCGTTGGAGTTTATTTCGCCGTCTCCATCTAGGTCAGCAGCCTTTAATCCGTTAGGAGAAGGGAATTCAGTAATTTTTCTAAGAACATAGCGTTTTAGTAATGTAAGATCGCAGGAGTTTATATCTAAGTCACCGTCAACATCACCATACTTGAAGATTTCCGATGTAATTCCTCCCAGTGGTATTACATGGTCCAGCCCATTTTTCCATAATGTAGGTTCGATTATTGCGTATTTTTCTTCATCTACTGTTTTCCAATCTTCAAGCATCAAACCGCCGGTATCGGCTGAATTTGGATTAAAGGCCCAGAAGGTATGATGCAGTTTCTTTTCTTCAATAAAACTTCCCAAACATTCAAGCCATTTGCGGTTGTCATCGTTAATAAGCTTGCCGCCCCATTCACCGATTAACATAGGTGCAATATTTTGATCGACGATATAATACCAGTTTGGATACCAGCATTCTTCATAAAGGGTATTGATGTCAAAAGGTTTCTTAAACCATGGCTGCACATATATGTCCGGTCCGTAATCATGTACAGAATATACAAGCTTGTCTGGAGCAGATAGGGTGATAGGGTGGTGAGCGACACCCCTTAGGTTTCC
Organism: Clostridium sp.; assembly: GCA_012523755.1. Taxonomy (GTDB): domain Bacteria; phylum Bacillota; class Clostridia; order Acetivibrionales; family Acetivibrionaceae; genus Hungateiclostridium. Next base: position 5,648 of record JAAYTO010000205.1, read on the forward strand.
GCCCCACCAGTTACAGTATGTAGTAAACTCACCGCAGTTGGTGTAATCGTATCCATCCATTGGGTACGCCTCAACACCTTCTACGACGATTAAAAGGTTCGGATTAATTGCGAGTACTTCTTCGGCAATAATTTCGGCTGCCCTTTTCCAATTGTTTGGATCCTCCGAATCATCCCATTTGGCAATGTTTGGACCTGAGAACTTTCCATGAGGCTCATTTTTAAGATCCATCGCAATAACCGTATCATCATCCTTATATCTTTCTGTGAGCCATTTCCAAGCATCAATAAAATCTTCCATGGTAACATCTTTGTTGTACCAGAGGTTGTCCTGGTATGAATCCTTAGTAGCACCGTGCATGTCAAACATAACCTTCATACCGTTTTTCTTCATATGATTTACTGTATAATCCAGTATATCAAGGCTGCTCATGCCGTCAAGACGCGGGTTTTCGTATGTGCTTACAAAGGAAGTTTCTACGTATGTACCGCTTTTCCATTCCAGAATGATTTCAGCACTGATGGGAATTCTTAAAAGATTGAAACCCAGGTTTGCCATTAAATCCAGAGAGTCTTCCAGATTGCATTTGTTAAGACCATAAAAGCCATTGGCACCGTCAGTTTCAAACCCAAACCAGTTGATGCCTGTAAGGTAGACAGTATTCCCCTTCGAATCCTTAATTAGATTTCCTTCCACATGAAGCCAGTCATCATCATTGGGCGGCGGTGTTGGTTCCAGTGGTGGTGGTGGTCCCTCTATTCCCCATACCAGCATATCCTCATAATAGAGCGTCATTTTATCATATTCGGCATAATCAGTGAAACTAGGGTCATAAGAATAATCATTGGTTTGATCGTAATAGCCGTTGGATATTTTTTTCAGTACCAACTGCATTTGACCGCTGTTGCCACCATCCTCTATAACTCCGGCTCCGTTGGTAAAACCAATCTCTGCATATCCCAGTTCTGGATAGAATTCTGCAAATATGTTGTCGGAACCTATTGCAGTATAAAAGCATAAAAGGGTTTCCTCGGTAACACCTTCTTTTGTATAATAATACCTTACTTTGAGATCAGCCATATCTATACTTTCACCGCTGTTGTTGTAAATAATTATGTAAGGACGCATGCTCTGATACCTTTCATCTAACGAACCATCCATATAGTGAATTGATAGACCTTCTAAAGCAGTATTTTCAGTAGTGTCATCTGCATTGGCGGCAATGATGCCCAAAAGACAGGAAATAACCATGACAGAAATTGTTAGTACAGATAACAGGCTTTTCTTAGAACGCTTTTGACCCATTAAAACTAGACCTCCCTCACTTAATTAATTAAAGAAAAACAAAAAAATCAAAAATTAACTTCCCCCCTTGTAGAAAAATTTATATATTTTAAAATAATAGTTTTTTATCCTAAAGATTTTGTATATTTAGCTCGAATTCGAGTCAATTACTATATAAATATAAATTAAAGTACTATTTTAATTATATCATGAATATAGTGCTTTCAAAATCTATCTATAAAATTGGGTTTGTGTCAAGTAAAAGTTGGCAATGATCTCTTCATCCTGTTATTTTATTGGTTTACTTGCTTTGAAGGTCAATGTGAAATCCTCATACTTTTAATTTAGTGAACTTCTTTCTGGAAAGTTTGGCTGGTTATGCATTA
>JAAYTO010000206.1 GCA_012523755.1 Clostridium sp.
AATGCATAACCAGCCAAACTTTCCAGAAAGAAGTTCACTAAATTAAAAGTATGAGGATTTCACATTGACCTTCAAAGCAAGTAAACCAATAAAATAACAGGATGAAGAGATCATTGCCAACTTTTACTTGACACAAACTTATGGTTTTTTGGTATTGGCATATGCAGTATTATAAGGTATAATAATATTAATAATATATTTTATAAATTCTGCATAACAATATTAATAAAAAATGTATTAGTCTTCGCAATATTATCTATTCTTATCTTCTTTATTTCTCGTTTGTATAAAAAGGGGTGGTGTTCTTGGATAACAAAAAGGAAGTATTGAGTACAACAGGTAATGAAAGTGCAAAAGGTTTATTTGATTTAGTATCGTCTAAGATTCCTGTAAATCAAGGCAAGGAGGTGCTGTCAGATTTAAAAGACAGCATAGTGGATAATATCCATGATAAGTCAAAAAGAGCTGTAAGCTTTATTCACTCACTTAAGAAAGATAAGATTAGAAACCTTGAAGGGCTTCTGGATATTACCAAGAAGGATTTGAAGAAGTCTGACAAGAAGACCTATATCTATATGACCGATGCGGGTAGAACGGTTATTGTTGACAGGGATATATGGGGAGAACCATGTACAGTTACGGTTAAAGAGGCTAATAAAGTTCTCATAAGACTTGTCAAATTTTTTAATGATTGTCCCTATTTGTTTCCAGTTTTTGACGAGAAATCTTTAACTGGCGATATCATATTTATGGATGAAGATGAAATATGGTATCGCAACAAGAATGAAGCGACTTTAGTTTTGTTTAAAAATGATGTCCCTGATTTCTTAAATATAAAACTGGATAATATAAAGGGATTTAATGAAAAACGGTTGCTTAAATATCTTGATAATTGCAAAATGTTGTATCTTGAGAAGAAACTAAACAATCTACTATTGGTTGAAAGAAAAGTCAGTATAGAAAATATTGTTACAATACGTAAGGGATTTGTTATCTATAAAGACACTGAATATACGGTGCTTCTTTTTGACAATCTTAAGAACCTATATGACGAGTTTACATTGAGAAAGCTTCCGGACTTAAGCGAAAGGGCAATGGATGTCCTTTTTTCAGAAGATATTGTGGAGTACGTTAAGTCCAAAGACTATTCCTTTGAAAACTTCAAACAGGATGGTGATTACTTAGAATATTGGCAAAACATAGGCCATAAGAGGGTTTGTGTTATGAGGTGCAGATTCTAAGTATTTCAGAATCAAAACGGATTTGGAACTATTATGATATGGTTATAGTACGTATACTGTTATTTATTAATATACTGCTCGAAAAATTATTGTGTATCAATAAAAAGGGACTGTAGATTTGTGGCAGCCCTTTTTTCATTGCCATAGGGCACAACTAATCTCCCTTTATCGGTTCAATTTTGTGGAGTCGGTGTCACCGGCTGCTTTTTTACAAGGCGTATAGTGTACCTTGTAGTAAGGTCGGCAGAACAGTTAACTTCCAAGGACTCGGGAATTATATAGTCTTTAGGGAATTTATCCGGTGAAAAGGTTACATTATATAAACCTTCAGGAAGTTTTAGCACAGCAACGCCCTCTTTGTTTGTTATTGAGTAGTATTTGTCCGGGTCTTTCGAAGGTTCATCGCTTTCATCGGCAGAAGGTTCCATGCTTTCTGAAGGTTCTTGTGTATTATCAACATAAAGTTCAATTTTTTCAATTGGCAGGTTGTCTTCGTTCAAAAACTCAATTTCTGTGATTCCTATTTTCTGTGAGGCTGCTTTGTCCTCGTCCAGATTAACAGTAACAATGGTGGTACCTACTGATTGCAAATTAAATAAAAAGGGTGACGGCAGCAGGTATTTGCTTGGTTCGTGTGGTGAAGAGAATTCCAGCCTGAATGTTCCCTTGCCCAGAGTAAATTTTACGGAACCTGTTTTGTCGGTTATATCAGTTAAGTTGTGATACTTCTCGGGAGTATCTGTTTTTCCGCTGACATTTATTTTAATACCGGGTATAGGGGAGTTGTCTTTTGTGCTAACAAGCTTAATCTGAAGTGTATATATTGTATCATCTTTTGCAGAAACTACTTCCGTGTACGCACTTGCATTGGTTAGCTTCGAGATAACATTTGTAAAATTCTTTGAGACAAAGTTCTTTTTGAAAGAATACACCTCGAAGGAAAGAAGTCCGGCAAAGAAAACAAACAATAGGGCAAGAGCTGAATATTCTGCTATTTTGCAGTGCTTTTTGGAGATTTTTATTTGAAATATCTTACTTAATGATACCTTGCTGACAATGCGGCTAAAGAATAATACCACAAAGGATATAAGAATAATAAGTATGCCCAACGCCACAGAATAAAGGGATATTGGGAGAATACAATCCTGAAGGTAGGATAAGATTATTTCGGATTTCAGAGGTATAATCATTGTTAATGTATTGATGTTTTCGGGAATAACTTTATAGCAAAGCACGAGACCGGCAAAAGCGGTTAGAAGGTTAAAAAAACTGCTTGTAATCAGAAATCCAAACAACCATTTAATCATTTCTTTTGCTTTTTTGCTCATAAGGAGGGCTAGAAGAAACAAAACCATAACAATCAGGACAGATATTTTGGGAACGTAACCCATAATGAAATAAAGCAATTTTACCGAGAATAGTTGATCTAGTATATCGCTTCGATTAATTGACCTCAGTACAGCACTGAGGCTTACTCTTTTTATTTTGCTCAAGACTTGGTCGGGATCGGCTGTTTCCAAGGATTTAACCCCTGTTTCATTCGAAACATCCTGTGGAGTGTCATCTTGAGGCAGCGAGTCTGTATCAAGCCTGATATCGGGCAAAAAGCTTATATCGCTTCTGAAATACTTAAAAAGACCTTCTCTTATGGAATCAAGATTCATTCTTACCATTTCCGGCGATATAGATTCTTGTAGAACGTAAAATAGTTCTTGTTGTTGTTCATTCAACTGCGGTGAACTGTTGTTATAATCAGTAAATATGTTATGTAGTAGAGAGTTTATCTCATTGTGAACCTCGGTATAAATATTATTTTTTTCAAACAATTTTCCATGAAATTTCGAGTCCATTACGGTTGTACTCAGGCATAAGGATATTATCCCCCAAAAAAGGGAAAATCCCGCAAGGAAGGATGTTATATAAAGAATGAATCTTTTTGTTGCTATATAAAAAACTCTCATAACATACCTCCTCGAAAATGCTAATTATTATAAATAAAATCTTGTTGGAATCAGACAAAAGATAAATCAGATTTATATTATATATTATATCATTAAACTTCATAAAAAAATTAAGAAAAATATAACATGTTTCCTATACATTTTTCTTCACTCGAATAATATGCACCTTAACAAAATTCGTCAAATACTTAGAGTATAATTATAGTTGGCAAGACAAGTAAATAATTAGGAGATATCCGAAGATATCTCCCATATACATAAATCATCCTGTATAATGTTAATTGACGAAAAAAACATTGATAGGAGTAGATTTATGTATAACCT
>JAAYTO010000207.1 GCA_012523755.1 Clostridium sp.
AGGTTATACATAAATCTACTCCTATCAATGTTTTTTTCGTCAATTAACATTATACAGGATGATTTATGTATATGGGAGATATCTTCGGATATCTCCTAATTATTTACTTGTCTTGCCAACTATAATTATACTCTAAGTATTAGGGTACACTAAATAAATATGAAGAAAATATTCCGTAACTTAAGTTTTGCTTCACGATATTTCTTTTATGTTTTTTTGCTTAATAATTGCAGCTATCGACAGTGAGTACATAAAAATTAATGCATTTTCTTAGGCAATAAAAAATTAAAAAGTACAATTTTTTTTAAAATTATAGTATAATTCTAATTGTGCTTGTTTTCCAGTGTATATTAATGCTGTATTTTTTTCATAAATCATTATAAATAAGTATAGTCTCCAAAAGTAACTGGTAATTTAGAGACATGTTAAATAAACGTGAGGAAAAATATTTCAAAAACTTAAGTTTCGCAAGCAAAAAGCCTGTAAATACTCCGCGGAGTCGAGCAAAACTTGCTTCGAACAATACTCTCCCTTTGTGCGTCAAATTAATAGACGGCTACAGCTTGCTTCACAATGTTTCTTCCACATTTTTCTTCACTCAATCGCAATTGAGCTGAAAATAAAGTTTTAGGACTAAAAGCCCTCGGAGTTTCCGAGAGCATACAAATAATTCTTAAGGGGTGAATTACAAATGAAAAAATTTTTATGTTTAGTGTTATGCTTTTTTACTCTTAGTTTTCACGCAGTATCTGCGGCAAACTCAAATATATCCATTTTAGTCAATGGCGTAAAAATATCTTTTGACCAAAGCCCATATATTGACAGCAACTCAAGAACAATGGTTCCCATAAGGTTTATATCCGAAGCACTTGCAGCCGACGTGAAATGGAATGATAAGCAACGTAAAGTAACAATTGCAAAAGAGAACACAGAAATTATATTAGTAATCGGACAAAAATCAGCTGTGGTAAACGGAGAACAGATAAATCTTGACACAATCCCAGTTATTAAAGGTGGTAGAACCTTTGTGCCCTTGAGATTTGTCGGAGAAGCTTTTAATGCTTCTGTAAATTGGGACGGTCAAAACAGAGTTGTAGAAGTTTTAACAAAACCCGAATTCCCCGAATCCAGCTATTATAACGAGCTATACAACCTATTTACTTTAGTCCCAAAAGGGCTGTCCGGTTCTGTTATAGAGCAAAAAATTAATTATACCTTTAAGGAAAACGGAACTGTTGATTTTCTAGATTATAACTTCCTGGATTCCTTTAGTGAAATTCCCCTAGAAATTTCTCCAACGGGAGTTATCTTCTACCCTGCGAAATTTGATACTGCCGAATCCTACGGAGTTGAAATTTTTAAGAATGTGAAGAGAACTCAGGAACAGCTTATTGGTCAATACATATACTTCACAGATCTTAAACCTGAGGATCTTACCGTTATCAATAAAAATGGAATTAGCTTTGTCACCACAAAGGGATTTGAGCCTTTCGACATAAAAGAAATAGGATACAACTTGAAAAGTAAAAAACTATTGGTGTACTACCAAAACAATTTATTTGCATTCTCTTTTATATACGATCCCACAGATACCAAATATCTATCGGACGAGATTATGGAAAATGTTATTAATTCGATAGAGATAAACGGTACAGGGCTCAAACTTGAAATAAAAAGCATTCCAGATACCGATAAAAAATCCGCTGAAATAATGCAAACCAGTAAGACTCTTTACGCAAATGAACTTTCCAAAGAACAAAACGAGATTCGTTTGAGAAATAAATATTTCCCAAAAAATCTGGATCTTTCAAATATGGTTAGAATCGAAGGGGGAACCTTTATTGACGATGAAGGTGACGAAATAACGATAAAACCATTTTATATCAGTAAGAACCTTGTGACAATCAATCAGTGGAATAAACACTCTGAAGATAAAATAGATATAAAAAAATACAACGCAAAATACAATATAAATATTAAATCCGAAAAATACCCTGCAATTTTTGAAACAGAAGAAAAGTACGGCATGGTCAACATCAAAGACAGTCTGAGCCTTTTTAAGTTCTGCAACAGTCTTAGCAAAAGTCAAGGACTAGAAGAGTATTACTCCTTTGTTGAAAACAATTATGGTATATCGACCCTATTTGAGCATAATAATGGGTTCCGCCTGCTTAGTGAATACGAACTAAAATACATCTTGAGAAAAACTAAATCCGAGCCTTATAAGAACAATGTTAGGTCCAACACACTTGCTCCGGTAGGCTCATCCGATAAGAATGTCTTCGGTATATATGACTATGACACCAATGTGGCTGAAGTAAGTGATTTTGACTATGTATTCAAAATAAAGGACACCGATCAAATGCTATGCGGTTTCAGATATGCAAAGGACGCAGAAAATCCCATTCAAGAATTAATAATTGATTTCTTTTTAGACTAGAAAACTTGGCATAAAAGCGAAAGGGTATTGAGCCCTTTCGCTTTTTGGTCATTTCACTCCGTGAAATCCCACTAAACAAAAGCTCAGGAACTCAATTGAGCCTGAGCTTTTG
>JAAYTO010000208.1 GCA_012523755.1 Clostridium sp.
AATAAAAGTTGAGTCATCGGCAACAAGAGAAATAATAAGAGAGATGAAAAAAATATTAGATACAGATGAGTAGTTAATAACATGGGAAAAAGAAGAGGAAGCCCTCTAGCTCGCACGCTACAGCTTCCTCTTCGGACTCCCTCCAAACTTAAAAAGAAAGGAGGTAATGCATTTATGAAATAGGTGGTATTAAGCCAAAATCATCTGGATTAATTCCACAAAGATAAAGATTTAAACAGGTAACCATATTAATGGATTACAAAAAATGTACCTGCCAGGCAGTGATGCATTACTAAAAAAAGTTTTAATTCAACAAGCTGTTTTTTAAGCAGCTAATCTTTAACAAGAAATTCTTATAAAAATGAAAAAGAAAATAATTCTTGCATCAGCAACCGTTTTATTTGCAGTAGCAACCATGTTTAATATGAATCTGTTACAAGGGAATAGGTTGGGGGAAGTGTCGCTAGATGCGATTTCGGTGATGGCGCATGCGCAAGGCGAAATAGGGCCTTGGGGAACTAACTGGAAAAGTCAAACTTTTGAATGTTCAAGAACTGTAGTTATTGGATTTGACTTTATTCTAAAGGTAGAAAAGACAACAACTACGTACTATACAGCGCAAGGTTGCGGGTACGGCCGTGGTTTTTGTCTAGCTACAGCAGGGTGTTAGTATTAAGATTGTTTAATTGTCGCGGGCATCTGCCCGCGACTAATAATTATTAAGTTTTATGAAAAATGCAATTATCTCACTTTTATGTGCTATAACAATTATATCACACTCCTGCATCGGTAAAGGGGAAGGACCTAATGATTTTAAGGAATTTAACCTCGCTGAAATAGCAACTGAAGTAAAGTTGGCAATGGTTAAGGAAGAAGGGAGTGTTGTATTGCCGACAAACTGCATTGTGTACAATACCAAGTTGATGCTTTCTGACTTATTTACTGAGATTGATGCAGTTCCCTTGGAAAGCTCAGAAGGTTCACTTATTGGAGGGATAGATAAACTGTTGTTTTGTGATTCTACCTTATTGGTAGTAGATAAATATAAGACAAAGTCTATCAAGCAATTTACAAAAGGAGGTGGTTTTGTAGGATTAATTGGAAGTAACGGAAGAGGTCCAGGACAATACTATGAACCTACAGATTGTGTTGTATATAAGGATACCATAATTGTATATGACCAGTTTCAGCAAAAAATTATTTTTTTTGGAAATAGAGGAGACTTGATAAAAGAACAGAAAGTTCCATTCACTTTTAATTCCTTTTTTGTTTTTGACAATAACAACCTTCTCTTTCAGATGTATGACAATGATAACCAACACATTAATGAAATTCTAGGCTATTCACTCATTTGGTGTGATTCTTTGTTCAATATACAACATAAGAGTTTATATAAAGAAAAAGACAAGTACAATAACATGATTAACTCAGGACTTACTCTTGGTCTGGATAAAGTGTATTTTCATCCGCCATATAGTGATTCAATATATCAAATTGAAGAAAAAGGAGTAATAAAGCTAGCATATCTGTTAGAAGTGCAATTGCCCCTCCCAGATGAATTGTTGCTGAGAAAGAATGGAGAGCAATTGTCTAAAATGAGTTACGAAACTCCTAATAATTACATGCTATTTACCGGCATCCCGTATATAAGTAAAAATAAAGTACTATATGAAATATCATTTAACCGAAGGGTTCAACATGTATTTTTCCAAAGAGATTTGCAAAAATGCCTTGCAGGGGATCTGGTTATAAACGATCTAAGCCATTTAACTAGTGGACTTGGCAAGCCAATTTATGCAGGGTTAGATTACCTAATAACATATGAACACGCATATAGAATTAAGGAAACAATGGAAACATATAAGAAATATGGATTAGATGCGAAAGATCTTCTTAATGAAAAAGAACAAATAATTGCAGAAAAGCTAAAGGACTATTCAAATCCAGTGTTATTTTTTTATCACTATAAGGAAGAATAGAAAAAAAGCTTCACTGATTGATAATCGATAGGCTTATGTGTTAATTCAAAATATTAACTTGTTATGATTAGTAAAAAAAGTTTCCTTCAAACAATAATAGTGCTATCACTATCTCTACTCAGCTGCACCCGCACTGTTACTGCTGAGAAAGATTTGCTCAATACCATCAATAAAACAATTCACCTTGAAGCCTTTGATATTGTACGCCAAGGTAAGGTTTTTTTGTCATTAGATGAGCTAAAGGAAAAATATAAATATCTCTCGGTGGTATATCTGGAAGACGGGTGCCAATCCTGCTACCCAAAGTTCATAGAATGGCACCAGAAATTTGATTCAATTGCTGTATCTGGTAATTATTCAGTACTTTTTGTTATTCATGGTAAAGGATACTCCGATTTCATGTCAAAGGTATTAGATTTAAACTATGTTGATGACAAGTACTATTCCATTATAGACACTGGAGAGAAATTCTTGGAGGCCAACAAGGATATTCCCCGATGGATAATTGATGCTTCTGTGCTAATTGACTCTGAGAACAAAATCAAGATGGTGGGAGCCCCCTGGATTAACGAGGATATGACAAAGCTGTTTTATGAGATTGTGAGCAAGGGGAAAAGCTGAGGATTATCTGAGAATCAACTAAATTAAAAAAGAAGGCATGGATATTACTGTAACTTGATTATATTTATGAAAGGTCTTCTGACCCGGATTAACACCTAACTTAATTATGAAATACCTTATTCCTCTA
>JAAYTO010000209.1 GCA_012523755.1 Clostridium sp.
ACGCCATATCTTAGTAATCCCGGGGGCATTTCTTAAAAAATGATTTTCTTGCCTGAATATTAAATGCTGAAATGGCATTTTAAAAAACTCTCTTGTGAGAGTATTGGCAGGAGATGGGTTCATGCTTTTACCGTGTACAATGCATTGCTGGTGTTAGATTTTAGCAGGTGCTTGTGGTATAATAAATGTATTCGGGTGGGGGTTTTTCGTTCATGAGTCAAAGGGATAGTAAAGATATCAAGAGTGATTATAGAATGTTTACAACAAAGAAAAAAGTTATCTTTTATTTCTTTTTAGTTGCCCTCATCATTTTCTTTATTTTCAACTGGTTATTTTATAAGGTGTATTCATCCAATATAGAGCAGGTTGTGTTCACTGAGAGTAAAAATGGAGTAAGCAAGACAATGGAATATGTGGACATGATCTTAGATAGTATGGAGTATACCGCTGACATTGCACAAAACAATATTCAAATACAAAATAAGCTTGAGTTTGGGGATCGGAACGAAGGGAGCGACTATTTTGTTGATAGGGATATAATAAACATACTACAGAGTATTGTTACAAATTCCGTTAACAGAGCCGCATCAGTTGATTTGTTTCTTGATAAAAACAGGAAGCTATACACCAGTGACTACGGAGTGTATTCAAATCTTCCGCCGGACATAGTGGATTATTATATTTCACTAAAGGAAAATGAAAACAGATTTACTCTTACAGATGGATACCGCAAAAGTTTGAACTTTATATTGGACAGAAACTATGAACAGATTACGATGATAAGACCTCTGTATGAGCTGTCAACGGGTAAGAAATCCGGATTGCTTGCGGTGAATTTTGACAAATACTATATAAAGAATATCATTAAGGGCAAAGCTGATTATAACAATATTATTCTAGACAGAAACAACAGCACAATTATCAGTGCTTTTGCCGAAAACATTGTATATACTGAGGAACAGATTGACGAAATTAAATCCCTTGTTGTTGGAGAAAGGGGCGAAAAACTGTGTTGGATAGGTGGAGAAAAGTACATTCTTGTGTATGATTCGTCAAAATACTCTGGGTGGAAGTTTGTAACCTTTGTTCCTGCAATCTCATCAATGCAACATATGTCAAAACTCAGGGATTCCATATTTATTCTTTTCCTTATAATGAATGTAGTAACTGCAATGGCTCTTATATTTCTCCTTTCTAGAAAAGTTTACAGTAAGTTGAATAGATTAATAGCTTCCATGAAGGAAGTTGAGAAAGGGAATCTCAATGTAAGCATAGTGCATAGTGATACCGATGAATTTGGGTTTATGTATTCTAGTTTTAACGATATGGTGGAAAAAATACGCAATCTATTTGAAGAGCTTTATACACAGAAATTACTTCAGAAAGAAGCACAGTTAAAGCTTCTTCAGGCAAAAATTAATCCCCACTTCATATACAATATTTTTGACAATATGAACTGGTTGATTCAACTGGAACGATATGATGAACTCGAAATATTGGTCGATTCAGTTTCTACCTATTTCAAACGCAGTCTCAATGCAGGGAAGGATTTTATATCCGTTGCCGATACCCTGGAGCAACTGGAAAGTTATGTACAAATACAAAAAATACGCTTTAAAAACCGTTTTGAGTGTATCTTTGATTTTGATGAGGAGATCATCGACATGATAATACCTAATTTTATATTGCAGCCATTGCTGGAGAATGCTATTTGTCACGGGGTTGAGCCAAAGACCGAGAAATGCCTGATACAGGTCAAAGGTATTAAGATTAAGGAAAGAGTTTTTTTTACTATTGAGGATGACGGTGCGGGAATAAGTGCCGATACCCTGAAAAAAATTTCTGATTTTCTCGCAAACGATAAGACAGATGAAGATAATTATTTTGCCCTTGCCAATATAAACAAACGAATCAAGCTCTATTATGGAGAAGAATATGGCCTGACTATCCGCAGTACTGAGGGGGTGGGGACTAAGGTAACGGTGATTATACCATTCGAATTTAATTAGATTAGTCTTTGGGGGTTTATTTATGCTGAAAATGCTTATTGCTGATGATGAGCAGATTATTTTAGACGGACTTAAAGAAAGCATTGATTGGAAGAGCTATGATATAGAAGTTGTCGGAACGGCTCAGAATGGAGTAGAGGCACTGGAACAGGTGACTTCCTTAAAGGTTGACATTGTTATAACTGATATTCGGATGCCGGGATTGAATGGACTTGAACTTATAAAGGAAATCAGAAAAGTCAGGCAGAATGTTAAAATCATAATTATCAGTGCTTATGAACAGTTTGATTTTGCACAGGAAGCAATTTCCCTAGGTGTACAATCTTACATAACCAAGCCTCTTAAAAAGAAAAAGATTGTAGAAGAGGTTTTAAACGTAAGAAATATTATTTTGAAAGAAAAAATGGAAAAAGAGGACAAGGCTTGGTTAGAAGAACAGTATCTAAACAACCTTCCCATTCTTCGGGAACACTTCCATAATAACCTTATTATGGGTAGAACTAGGCAGATGAGTGACTTTGCCCGGCAATTTGCAATATATGAAATTGAACTTGAAGAGACAAATATTGGCGTGGTGGTATTTACTATCGATGGTCAAACAGATACTCAGGAGGAGTTTTTTGAAAAGAGCTTTCAACTTGTTAATATAAGAATTGCGGAAATGATACGCAAGTTTCTTCCTAAAGATTATAAGAAGATTGTTTTCCAAAGCTACAATAATGAAGTTGTGGTTATATTCAATGCCGGCAGTGACTCTGCTACTGCTATCAAAGATGTTACTCTTATGGCGGAAAATATCAAGAATACCATTTTTCTTGAAGCGAAAGTATCGGTCAGTGCAGGAGTTGGAAGAATCTATCCCCATATAAGGGATGCTTCTCTGTCTTATCAGGAAGCTGTAAAGGCACTTAATTATCGGCTTATTTATGGAAACAGTACCGTGTTATATATTGACCATGTAGAGATGAAAGAGATGAAGCATGCGTACCTTTTCAACGATCTTAATGAAACTTTAAAAAATCTGCAGAACACTCTTTCTACCGGCAGTGCAAATGAAGTGAAGAAGTTGACCGGGACTACAATTTCGCAGATAGTTAGTTGTGAAAGTATTCCGTATTACTATGTACAGCAGGTGTACTGCCAGCTTTTATCATCGCTTTTGAGGACGCTTTACGAAATGAACATATCTTTAGAAGACCTCTATAACACGCCTGTGCATCTCTATGGCGAATTGTTCAAAAAAGGAACTCTTGAAGAGATTGAGCAATGGTATGATGATCTGGTAGAACGGGCATGTTCTGCTATTAATCAAAAAAAGGACGAAAAAACAAGTGTAGTAATAAGTTCTGCGGTTAGATATATCAAAGAGAACTGTAAAAGGGATATATCCCTTGGAGAGGTGGCTGAATTTGTTAATTTAAACCCCTCGTACCTTAGCAGGATTTTTAAGGAGGAGAAGGGGATTCAGTTTGTGGAATATGTCAGAAATGTAAAAATGGACATGGCAAAGGAAATGTTGAAAAATAGTCATAAAAAGATTTATCAGATAAGTGAAGAACTGGGATATCAAAATGTGCAGTATTTTTCCACTATATTTAAAAATACAGTGGGAATGACGCCCGTTGAATACAGAAAAGTGAGCAAGGGATAAAGTTTGTTCCAAAATAATACAATTGTTGCTTTATACCTAAATAATGCAATTGCTGCTTTATACCGATAATATGTGATTTCATATAAAAGGGAGGTAAAAAATGAGAATTGGAGTAAGAGCACATGACTTTGGAAAACAGCCGGTGGAAGATCTGGCACGAAAAATATCCCAAATGGGTTATGATTGTATACAACTTGCACTTTCAAAGGCGATTTATGGCATGGATTTCAGCTTGGGAAAGTTAAATCCGGGAATGGCATGGAGAATTGGAAAAACCTTTGAGAAGTATGGTATTCAGATAGCGGTATTGGGCTGTTATATTAATCCTGTCCATCCTGATAAGACAGAACGAAGACATCAAATTGAGCAATTTAAAGAGCACTTGAGGTTTGCACGGGACTTTGGCTGCGGTATTGTTGCAACTGAAACCGGTTCTCTTAATGGAGACTTTTCATTTCACCCTGATAATCATGGTGAGAAGGCTTTATATGATTTAGTTGAGAGTATAAAGGAGATGACTGAGGAAGCAGAACGTTTTGGCGTAATCACTGCAATTGAAGGGGTAACCCGATATGTAACCCATACGCCGGAAAGAGTTGCTAGAGTTCTTGAGTTGATTGATTCTAATAATCTTCAAGTGGTTTTTGACCCGGTTAATTTAATTTCTATAGATAATTATAAGAATCAGGAAGACATAATTACGAGATCCTTCGAGCTTTTTGGAGATCGAATTGTAATATTGCATGCAAAGGATTTTATTATCTCAGAGGGGCAAACCAAATCGGTGCAGGCAGGAAAAGGAATGCTCAACTATGAACTGCTGTTTAAGTTGCTAAAGGCTTACAAGCCCGATATTAATATTTTGATGGAGAATGCTAAACCCGAAACTATGGCAGAGGGGATATCATATCTGAAATCAAAATATTATGATTAAAACACTGTAGGATATAGATGCATTAAAGACATATATTAAATTGGAAAATACAGTGAAAACTGATTTGTTGTTTAATAAAATGAAAAGGAGCTATTTTATAAAACCCACGAGACAATGCTTTATGCATTGTCTCGTGGGTTTATATCAAAATTGCAGGAGGACAGTTTTATTTTATGGGAATTTTCCAATTCAATTGCCGATCCTTCCTGTTCAAATATTGTTACATGGTCAAAGTGTATATCCTTTGCATTGCAACAATAGATTCCTTTCTTTTTCATTGGCTGAAGGTCACTCATCATTGCAGGTATTCCTTCGGAGGCGTCTTTTGCCATTGATATGGATACATGGCTAAAGAGGATTTGGATGACTGGCATTTCAGGAAGTCCGTATATGAATGCAGCAGAAGCGTGGGTATTGCGGGCAATAATGTTGCAGAAGCGGAGATTCCTGAAAACAGGTGTTTGAGATGTAACACGATGAGGGGACTTGTCTTGAACACTCGGGTCCTTTCCTCCTTCACCACAGAAATAGAATTGGTTAATAACTATTGGACACATCACGTTATTCATCTCCAGGTCGGTGACTAAAATGTTTTCAACGACACCGCCCCTTTGGCGACGGGTTTTCAAACGTATACCTCTATCCGTACCTTCAAACACACAATTGGAAATAATGACGTTTTTTACCCCGCCGCTCATTTCGCTCCCTATAACTACCCCACCATGTCCATGCAATAAGGTACAATTCTCAATGGTGACATCCTCACAGCTCACCATGGTGTTGCATTTTTCGGTGCCGGATTTAAGGGCTATACAATCGTCTCCGACATCTACATAGCAATTGGTGATATGTACTTTTTTGGATGAGTCGGGATTTATTCCGTCGGTATTGGGCGAATCAGCTGGATTTATTACGGTGACATTATTGATCTTAATATCTACACACCGAATGGGATTAATTGTCCATGCCGGTGAATTTATAAGCTTGATTCCGTCTATGGTTATCCGGCTGGAATCTTCGAAGCTTACCAAGCGGGGTCTTGGATGTGACAAAGTGCCTGCTTTAAACTGTTTCCACCAGAAATCTCCCTGTCCGTCGAGAGTGCCTTGACCTGTGATAGATACATTTTCTATGTTTTTCCCATAAATCATAGGCATATAAACTTCTTGAGAGGATCCTTCCCACTGGGAGTGGATTACGGGATAGTCGGAGATGTTTTGCGAAAAAATAATGTTTGCTTTTTTGCTCAGTTGTAGGTGGATATTGCTTTTAAGCTCAAGGGGACCTGTTAAAAAAACGCCATCCGGCACGTATACTGTGCCTTCTCCGCATTTTAGGCATTCTTCTATGGAAGCTTTAAAAGCTGATGTGCTAAGGGTTGAACCTGTAGGATCAGCTCCAAATTGTGTGATATCAAATGTTTTGGATACTCTATTCATAATTAAATGCATCCTTCCTAAATATTTTTTAATTTTTATTAAAAAGTTTAATTATTTCAGCTGTAGCAAGCATGAGTGGACCATAGCCCTTGTAGTCGTTTGTTGCCACAGGCTCGTTGATATAGTAAGCGAAGGAGCCGTTACGGTATGGATTGCCTCCAAGGCCTGCAACAGAACACACATTTTTTAGATCGACAAAATCATCGGGGGTAAATTCAATAAATTGTTCCACAATGCCGTCAAAGGCTTTTTTGACATAAGGTATATATTTATCATCGAGATATCCTAATCGAATACCTTTTGCCAAGGTATATGTAAACATGCATGATGCAGAAGATTCAAGATAATTCCCCGCTTGGTTTCCTTTATCAAGAACCTGATACCATACACCGGTTTTAGTATCCTGAATTGAAATTATAGCTTGTGCAAGATCGCGAAGAATAGCAACAATATTGTTTCTGTTTTTATGGTGACTGGGGAAGAAATCAAGGGTGTCTGCCAGTGCCATAGAGTACCATCCCATGGCACGCCCCCAAAAATGCGGAGAACAGCCCGTGACATCATCAGCCCATTTCATGCCCTTGCTTTCGTCCCAAGCATGATAGAGGAGTCCGGTTTTCGGATCCCGGGTATGTTCATTGATTAATATAACCTGATTTGCAATATCGTCAAAGGCTTTTGGTGTATTCATCATCAATGCGTATTGTGCGTAGAAGGGTGAGCTCATATATACACCGTCAAGCCACATCTGGTGGGGATAAATTCTTTTGTGCCAGAAACCGCCTTGAAGATTTCTTGGCTGCAGGATAAGCTGTTTGCAGAGTAAAGAAGCAGCGTTTATATAGCGTTCTTCATGCGTGTGTTGGTATAAAAATAGCAGGACTTTTCCGGGGTTTATATGATCCAGATTCAATTCGTAGATATCATAGCCTGAAATATTTCCATCTATATCAATAAAGCGATCCATATGTTCTTTAATATAATGAAAATAGACTTCATCTTTTGTTTCGTACCAAACGGCTTCAATAGATTTTAGTATAAGACCAAATTCATAGCACCATTTTTCCATGTATTTCGATTTTCGGTTCATAACACTATGAGCCATTTTTTTTAGTAATACAGAATTATTTATATCCATCATATATACTCCTTTCTTATAGATGATATTTACATATAAATTATATATCAACCTCTTAACAAAATCTGCGTGAATCGTGCTTAAAAGTATAAATAACAATCAAATATTGCTTTTTGGCAAAGAAAGTGATATACTGCTTATCAGGGAAAGGAGGGGATTTTTGTCAGTAACTATATAGAGACATATTCAACAGCGGATAATACCTTTTCAATTTCAAGCAGTACCGTGACCGGCTTTTTTTCAATGAACCAAAAGCATGTCCATGAAAAGTATGAGATATATTATCTAGCTTCGGGAGAAAGGTATTACTTTATTAAAGACAGTGTTTTTCGGATTAAAAAGGGACATCTAGTCTTTATCAATCAGGGAGTTATGCATAAGACCACTGATGCAGATTTACCGGATCACCGGAGGATGCTGGTGTATTTTGAAAAAAGATTTCTTGAAACCTTAAATGGATCCGTGGGATTGCTTCTTGATTTCCTTGCACAGAAAAATTATTGTGTTATGGAGCTATCTATAAAAGAACAAAACTATGTTGAAAACGTATATCAAGAGATGAATGAAGAAATTCTTAAAAAGGAAGTTGGTTTTGAAGTATCTCTTCAGGGGCTTTTGATGAAGTTTCTTGTATTTATTGCAAGACATTTGGAGGAGCATAATGAAAGGAAATACTTTTCCAATTGTCCAAAACACGAAAAGATAGCAGATGTTGTTAAGTTTATCGATTCACATTATAGTGAGCAGTTATCTATTGGAGAAATCGCAGAGCATTTCTATATCAGTCAGTACTATTTGTGCCGTACCTTTAAAGAGATTACGGGGTATACGCTGGTACAATACATCAATAGTGTTCGTGTTAAAGAGGCACAGAGGCTTTTGGTCAACGATGAGCTGAAGATGATACAAGTTGCTGAAAAGGCCGGATTTGGCAGTGTTGCACAGTTTAATAGGGTATTCCGTGAGCTTATCGGCTCCTCGCCACTAAGTTACAGAAAATCACTTAAAACCAAATAAGTGAATATTTGTTTAAAGGTATAACAGCAATTTTTGCAATATATAGGTCAACTAAAGACGAGAAATATAGAATTGGGCTGCTATATAATATATTTGCATATTGATGTTTGCGGGGTGTATATTTTTCTTCACACCTAATAAATGCACCCGTGCTTATACCAAAACAGGGGGGTACTGGAGTGGAAGTACTAAGCAGAATGCTCATAAAGGAAAAAAGCTATAAAAATGTACCGGATTTAAAGATCGGTTCATTAGAACCCCATCCGGAAAAGGTACTTCAGTTTGGTGAAGGAAATTTTCTTCGGGGATTTGTCGATTGGATGTTTAACCGTTTAAACTCAAAGGGACTGTTTAATGGCAGTGTTGTTGTGGTTCAGCCTATAAAAAGTGGGCTTATAGATGTCATCAACGGCCAGGATGGCTTGTATACACTCTTGTTGAGAGGTATTCAAAACGGAACGGTTGTAAATAACAAGGAGATCATTACTGCCATTAGTCGGGGAATAGATTTATATTCCGGTTTCGATGAATTTCTTCAATTGGCACAAAACCCGGAGCTAAGGGTAATTGTATCTAACACCACGGAAGCGGGGATTGGGTATAGTTCCACCGATAAGCCGGATGATAGGCCGCCTGAATCATTTCCGGGGAAGCTTACAGTATTTTTATATCATAGATTCAAAGCCTTTGATGGTGATATAAATAAGGGGTTTATTATCATGCCTTGTGAATTGATTGATAGAAATGGGGACAATCTTAAAGAAATTGTTCTGAGGCTGGCAAGGGAGTGGGAATTGGGAAATTCCTTTGAAGAATGGATTGAAAAGGCCAATTATTTTATGAATACACTGGTGGACAGAATAGTAACTGGTTATCCCAAGGATGAAATAGAGAGTATTACCGAGATGCTAGGATACAAGGATAACCTTGTGGACACAGGAGAAATATTTCATCTGTGGGTGATTGAGGGGGATAAAAAGCTTGAAAAAGAGCTTCCGTTTAGGGAGGTCGGTCTCAATGTCATATGGACGGATGATATGGAGCAATACAGAACCCGAAAGGTAAGGATACTCAATGGAGCCCATACCATGACAGTGCTTGCGGCGTACCTTTATGGACTCAATACCGTCGAAGAATGCATTGATGATAAGATAATCAATGCTTATATGAAAAAGGGTATATTTGAGGAGATTATTCCTACCCTTAGTCTTTCGGAAAAGGAACTGAAGCAATATGCAAAAGATGTGTTAGAAAGATTTTCCAATCCCTTTATTAAGCATTATCTTCTGAGTATTTCGTTAAATTCGGTATCCAAGTTCAAAACCCGTGTACTTCCCTCTATTTTGGAGTATGTGAAAAGAAAGGGAAATCTGCCTCAGGTACTTACTTTTTCATTGGCTGCAATGTTTGCATTTTACAAAGGGGAGTCAATAAAGGACGGTTCACTTATTGGAAAGAGAAACGGGAAGGAGTATAAAATAACGGATGCTCCGGACGTACTTAACACTTTTTTATATGAGTGGAACCGTTGGGACGGAACAAAAACAGACATGGAATTGATGTGTTCTAAACTTCTTTCCAGAGAAGATTGGTGGGGTTGTGATCTAAGCATCGTGCCCGGATTATTAGATCAGGTATCGGATTACCTTTTTGGAATCACAGCTTATGGAATGGAAAAGATACTAAAAGATATGATGACAGGACGCTAAACCTAAAAGAAGGATGGAAGATATAATATGGATAACAAAAAGGTTATAGCATTAAAGATACACGAAGGGGATAATGTGGCGGTGGTGCTGGAGGATGTCAAAAGGGGACAGAGGGTGCAATGCGGTGATAGAGAGATTATAGCCAATAGTGGTATTGGTAGGGGTCACAAGATTGCACTGACGGATATAGATATGGGAGAAAAAGTTATAAAGTATAGTTTCCCGATAGGATATGCCATAGAAAACATATCGGAGGGGGAACATGTGCACATCCATAATACAAAAACCACGCTGGAAGGAATTGTTGAATACACATATAACCCTGCTGAGCCATCGTTAGAAAAACAATCGGAATCCATATCCAATGAATATATACAAATAAATTCCTCTGGTACCGATAACAATTCCCGCAATTTGGAATCTACTTTTAATGGCTATGTACGAGCCGATGGCAGGGTAGGTATCCGCAACGAAATATGGATTGTCAATACTGTAGGATGTATGAATAAGACTGCTGAAGTCCTTGCTCGTGAGGCAAGCACCAAGTATGCAGGAAAGACAGACGGAATATTTGCATATACCCATCCCTATGGTTGTTCACAGATGGGAGAGGATGAGCAGAATACTCAAAAAATACTTGCCGGTTTGGTGAATCACCCAAATGCCGCAGGGGTGTTAGTACTGGGATTGGGTTGTGAAAATAACAATATACCCGAATTCAAAAAGGTGTTGGGGCAGATTGACGAAGAACGGGTTCGCTTCCTTGTATCCCAGGATGTTGAGGATGAGATTGAGGAAGGATTAAAACTGATTGGAGAATTGGTAGAGTATGCACATTGGTTCAAAAGGCAGAAATGTCCTTCTTCGAAGTTAGTGGTTGGCCTTAAATGCGGCGGATCCGATGCTTTTTCCGGAATAACAGCAAATCCATTGGTGGGAGCATTTTCGGACATCTTAACTTTACAGGGGGGTATTTCGATATTGACGGAGGTTCCGGAAATGTTTGGTGCTGAAACGCTGCTGATGAACAGGTGTGTAAACAGGGAAGTTTTTAATAAAACGGTGGCACTTATTAATAATTTTAAAGAGTATTACATAAAACACGGTCAGGTGATTTATGAAAATCCCTCACCGGGAAATAAAAAGGGAGGAATTTCGACTCTTGAAGAAAAGTCCCTTGGTTGTACTCAAAAGGGCGGAACAGGAAGTCTTACCGATGTACTGGATTATGGTGAGCCTGCGACAATGCCTGGACTTAATCTTTTGAAGGGACCGGGAAATGATATTGTTGCCTCTACGGCACTGACTGCCTCAGGTGCACATATGATATTGTTTACTACGGGCAGGGGTACACCGCTGGGGGCACCGGTTCCCACTGTTAAAATATCAACTAACACAGATCTTTACAGAAGGAAATCCGGGTGGATTGATTATAATGCGGGATCATTGATTGAGGGCGCGAAAATGGGAGAACTTAAAGAAGAATTTTGGCAATATGTAATGGCTATAGCATCGGGTGAAATCTTAACTAAGAATGAAATAAACGGTTATCGTGAAATAGCAATATTTAAAGATGGTGTCACATTGTAAAAAAATAGTTTCATAGCACAAAATAAGACCTAAAGAAATAGAAGGGAAAAGATATATTTTTACCATTCTAAAATAATAAAGAAGAAGGAGAGATTTGAATGGAGGTAAGGAATGCGGCAAATCCAAAGGACGTAAAGAATTATGATACAACAAGGCTCAGGGAGGACTTTTTGATCCAAGGATTGTTTGTTCCGGGAGAGATCAAACTGGTTTACAGCCAAGTTGATAGAATGATTACCGGCTCAGTGTGTCCGGTGGAACCTATTACTTTAGAAGCGGGAAAGGAACTGCGTTCGGATTATTTTCTTGAAAGAAGGGAAATGGGTATTATCAATATAGGTTCTAAAGGGTCTGTAACCGTTGATGGTACCGTGTATGAGCTGGATACTAAGGATGGTTTGTACATAGGGATGGGATCAAAGAATGTGGTTTTCTCCAGTGAAGACCCGGAAAACCCTGCAAAGTTTTATTTTAACAGTGCACCTGCACACAAGACATATCCAACGGAGAAAATTGAAATAAGCAAGGCGGAACCGGCTAAGATGGGTTCACAGCTTGAGTCCAACCAGAGAACAATTTACAAATATATTCATCCACTGGGAGTCAAAAGCTGTCAGCTGGTTATGGGAATGACCATTTTAGAACCGGGCAGTGTGTGGAACAGCATGCCATGCCATACTCATGACCGCAGAATGGAGGTCTATCTGTACTTCAATATGCCGGAGGATGCTGTTATGTTCCACTTCATGGGGGAACCGAACGAGACAAGGCATATTGTTATGAGAAATGAGGAGGCGGTTATTTCCCCAAGTTGGTCTATACATACCGGCTGCGGTACGTCAAACTATACCTTTATATGGGGGATGGCCGGAGAAAATCAGGTGTTTTCGGATATGGATCATGTAGCGATGAAAGATATCAGATAAGGGAGGAAAAAGATGGTTCTGGATAAATTTAAGCTTGACGGTAAGGTTGCAATAGTAACGGGAGCAAACACAGGGCTTGGCAAGGGTATGGCTCTTGGACTTGCAGAAGCCGGGGCTGATATTGTCGGAGTGGGTCATTCAAGTGTGCCGGATATAAAGGGAGAAGTTGAAGCAATGGGAAGAAGATTTCTCGGCTTGAAAGCAGAACTTGCGGGTATTGAGCCTGTTTCGGATATTGTAGAAAGTACAATTGAAGCCTTTGGAAAGATTGATATACTGGTAAATAATGCAGGAACCATTAGAAGAGAGGATGCCATCAATTTTTCTGAGAAGGACTGGGATGATGTGATGAATGTCAATCTTAAGTCTCTGTTCTTCTTGAGTCAGGCTGTAGCGAGACAATATATAAAACAGGGAACTGGGGGAAAAATCATTAATATTGCTTCCATGCTGTCTTTTCAGGGAGGGATTCGTGTACCGTCATACACAGCCAGCAAGAGCGGTGTTATGGGTGTGACAAGATTGATGGCCAATGAATGGGCAAAATATAAAATCAATGCCAATGCTATTGCACCCGGTTACATGATAACCAACAATACGCAAGCGTTGCGTGAAGATAAAGAAAGAAATGCCGCCATTTTAGAACGCATTCCCGCAGGAAGATGGGGATTACCGGAAGACCTTAAGGGGACAGTGGTTTTTCTTGCATCGGATGCATCGGAGTATGTGCACGGATATACGATCGCGGTAGATGGCGGATGGCTTGCAAGGTAGCTACAATAGCGGTGTGCGTATTTTTTAAGTGAAAAAAATATAGAAAAAACACTAGTTTGTGGTATATTCTTTATTACATATGCTAAATGTACACGCAGCAGCCGGGGCAAGTATATTGAGGGGGAGTGAATGTTCATTGGAGCAAAAGTTCACAACAAGGCAATATATGATAAAGAGTGACTTTGAGTTTTTTCATAACAGAGATACGTCTCTTTTTGAGGTGGATTACCATAGCCATGATTTTTACGAAGTATATTTCTTTATATCGGGTTATGTGACTTACTATATTGAGGGGAAGGCATATAAGCTCAAGCCCGGTGATATTATTCTGGTGAACAATAAGGAGATACATAAGCTGGTTATTGGAGATGGTGCGTTGTATGAGCGTGTAGTAATATGGATTGATCCGGATTATATCTCTAGACTTTGCACCGACAGTACAGACTTGTTTATGTGTTTTGAATACTCTTCTCAAAGAAAATATAACTTGCTCCGCCCCGATATTGAAAGTCTGTCATATTTGAGAAGTATTGTGACAAAGCTGGAAAAGGCTCACAATAGCATGGCGTTTGGCAGTGAGGTATTAAAAAATGTGTACCTGAACGAATTAATTGTGTACTTGAACAGGGCTTATCTCGAAACCTCCGAAGAAGAGATTGAAGCGGATATCGAAAACAATCCGCAAATTAGTGAAATCATCAGGTATATCAATTTGAATATTGATGAGGAGCTTTCACTGGATAAGCTTGCTACAAATTTTTTTATCAGTAAATATCATCTATTGCGTGAATTTAAAAAATGTACGGGATATACCATTCATAATTATATTCAAAAGAAGCGGCTTATAATGGCAAGAGTTCTACTTAAGGAGGGCTCTAAGATAATGGATGCAGCAATGAATTGCGGTTTTGGTAATTATTCTAGCTTTAGCCGTGCCTTTAAAAAGGAGTACGGTATGTCTCCAAGGGAGTTTTGCAGTAGTGTTAGCGGAGAATAAATGAAAATATTACTTTAAGAGACATATAATTTACGAGTTTTTTATCGGGAGTGAATTTAATGGACAAAAGTGAAGTAATACAAAGAATTTGTCAGTGTGGAGTGGTAGCGGTAGTAAGAGCAGAAAATGAACAAATGGCGATGAAAATTGCAGGTGCATGTGTAGAAGCCGGAATTGCCGGAATCGAAGTTACCTACACTGTTCCCGGGGCAACAGATGTTATAAAAGCATTATCCGAGACATATAGTAACGGCGAGATTATTATTGGTGCGGGAACTGTTTTGGATCCGGAAACTGCTAGAACAGCAATTCTTGCCGGTGCCAGCTTTGTGGTCAGTCCTTGCCTTAACACTGGGGTTGTAGAGATGTGTAACAGGTATCAGATAGCCTGTATGCCTGGGGCTATGACCATTAAAGAAGTGGTGGAATGTATGCAGGCGGGGGCGGATATTATAAAAGTTTTCCCGGGAGAGCTTTTTGGACCGGCATTTATTAAGGCAATAAAAGGACCGATTCCCTATGCAAAGTTGATGCCTACCGGAGGAGTTAGCTTGGAAAATGTAGATGCGTGGATTAAAGCCGGGTGTGTTGCGGTCGGGGTTGGAGGGAATCTGACCGCTGGAGCAAAAAAAGGTGATTATCAGTCTATTTCGGATATAGGCAGAAAGTTTGTTGAAAAGGTAAAGGAAGCCCGGAGAAAGTAACACATATCTTCAATAATTAAGGAGGGGTAACAGTGTCCGTTTTAAATGTGAAAGATAAAGGAAGCTGCAAATATGATTGTATTTCATTGGGGGAGGTTATGCTTAGGTTCGACCCCGGTGATGTCAGAATTAAAAATGCAAGGGAGTTTAAGGTGTGGGAAGGCGGTGGAGAATACAATGTATCCCGGGGACTTAGGAAATGTTTTGGACAAAACACCGCTGTGGTAACTGCACTTGCAGACAATGACATTGGCAGGCTTGTGGAAGACCTGATGATGCAAGGTGGTGTGGATGTTTCCTTGGTTAAATGGGTACCTTATGACGGAATTGGACGTATGGTTCGTAATGGATTCAATTTCACTGAAAAAGGTTTCGGTATCCGTGGTGCGTTGGGGGTCTCTGACCGCGGTAATACTGCTGCTTCCCAGCTTAAAAAGGGAGATATTGATTGGGAATATATCCTTGGTACATTGGGTTCCCGTTGGTTCCATACGGGAGGTATATTTGCAGCACTTTCCGATACGACACCGGAAGTAGTTGTGGAAGCAGTTAAGACTGCTAAGAAGTATGGAACAATTGTGTCCTATGATCTAAACTACAGACCGTCATTGTGGAATAGTATCGGCAGCAAGTCCCGGGCACAAGAGGTGAATCGTGAGATTGCTCCTTATGTCGACGTAATGATTGGAAATGAAGAAGACTTTACCGCTTGTCTTGGCTTTGAAGTTGAAGGAAACGATGAAAATCTAAAAGAACTAAATCTGAGCGGATATAAAAAAATGATAAATGAGGTAGTGAAAACCTATCCAAACTTTAAGGTTGTAGCAACAACCCTTCGTGCAGTAAAAACAGCCACTGTAAATGATTGGAGTGCAATTTGCTGGGCAGATGGACAAATATATAAGGCTAATGCGTATGATGATCTTGAAATATATGACCGTGTTGGGGGCGGCGATAGCTTTGCCTCAGGGCTAATATATGGCTTAATGACTACAGGTGACCTGCTGAAGGCAGTTAACTATGGTGCAGCCCATGGTGCCCTTGCAATGACAACACCGGGTGATACGTCCATGGCAAGCCTGAAAGAGGTTGAAGGAGTTATGAAGGGTGCAGGTGCAAGGGTTCAAAGATAGAGAGTTAATATTTGATTATACGAAGTCATAAAAACTCAGGGGGTATAAATCACCTGAGTTTTTTATGACTCAAAGAAATTTAAAACAAGATCGAAAACCCGGCAAGTGAATAACGGTGAAGAAAAGTGTTCCAGAAACTTAAGTTACGCAAGCAAAGAGCCTGTAAATACTCCGCGGGATCGAGCAAAACTTGCTTCGCTTCATACAATGCTCTCCCTTTCGGTGTCGTATTAACATGCTCTACAACTTGCTTCATGATGTTTTTTCACATTTTTCCTCGATCAAATAATATACGCCCACCGAAAAGGGGTGTATTAAGTGAATGTAAAGTAGCGGACTGCATTGTTGTAACAAATGTCCTGAACCATTTTTCCTAGAAGCTTCATGTCCTTTGGGGCTTCCCCATCTTCTACCCAGATTCCAATCATGTTGCACAGTATGCGGCGAAAGTATTCATGCCGGGTATATGAAAGGAAACTCCTTGAATCCGTAATCATGCCGACAAAGTTGCTTAGAAGACCAAGGTTGGCAAGAGAAGTGAGATGCTTTTGCATACCATCCTTTTGGTCGTTGAACCACCAAGCGGAGCCCAGCTGGATTTTTCCGGGTACACAATTGCCTTGAAAACAGCCCATTATTGTTGCAAGTACATCGTTATCCGATGCGTTTAAGCTGTATAAAATGGTTTTTGGAAGCTCATCGATTTCATCCAGAGCATCTAAAAATTTTGCAAGGGGTTGTGCATGGTTCCAGTCACCTATGGCATCAAAGCCTGTATCTGGGCCGAGAAGACGCATCATTTTACTGTTGCAATTTCTCATGGTTCCAAGATGCAGCTGCATTGTCCAGCCCAATTTAGAATACTGTCTTGCAAGGAAGAGCATTACTACAGTTTTATATTTTTCGGCTTCATAAGAATCCGGTATCTGACCTGATAATGCTTTTTGAAATATTTCTGATGCCTCCTTATCGGTGCTTTCCCTATAAATCATAGGATCCATAGCGTGGTCAGAAATTCTGCAGCCTGCATTGTTGAAAAACTCAATACGATCTAAAAGAGCTGCTTTCAAGTTCTCTATATCCTTGATATCACGGTTTGTAACATGCTCGAGTTTATGAATCCAATCGGCAAATCCGGAAGATGTGATGTTTAAAGCCTTATCCGGACGAAATGTAGGTAGCACCTTCACATCAAAGTTTTCATCGGCTGATATGATCTTATGGTATTCTAGGGTGTCTGTCGGGTCATCGGTGGTGCAAAGCACACGTACATTGGATCTGCGAATTAGTGTTTTCGCTGAAAAATCTTCACTCTCGAGCATTTCATTGCATATGTTCCAAATCTCATTTGCAGTGTCCGGCGAAAGCAATTGTTCAATTCCAAAATATCTCCTGAGTTCTAAATGTGTCCAGTGATATAGCGGATTTCCAACACAGCTGGGAATGGTTTGAGCCCATTTCATAAATTTATCCCTATCACTTGCGTCTCCTGTAACATATTTTTCATCTATACCATTGCTTCTAATAGCTCTCCATTTGTAGTGATCGCCACCGAGCCAGAGTTTCGTAATATTTCTATATTTTTTGTCTTCGGCTATTTCGCCGGGATTGAGGTGACAGTGATAATCAAATATGGGCATTGGTTTTGCGTATTCGTGATAAAGCTCAACGGCGGTATCATTTTGAAGTAAAAAATCTTCGTTTAAAAAAGGTTTCATATATCATTTCTCCAATATCTTTTTTGAATATTATATAATGCAGAGTTTCCATAGACATTGCGTATATTGCTTATTTTATTGAAAAAAGTTGCTAACCCGATTATAATATGCACTTATATACAGTAGTTGTTGAACCACAGTAAAGTCAAATATATAATGGAAATGAACATCTGTCGGTTCTGCAAAAAATAGTGTTTAAGAGGGGGAGCACAATGAATTTTAAGGAATATAGGCATGCAATAATAATTTTAATAATTTGCGGTATTTTACTTTTAGGTGTTTTCTTCATGGATATATTTTGTTTGATGGGAGTTACTATTTTTCTATATTTATACTCAATTTTAGCAATACCGCTTTTGTTGGCTTTATCAATAATAAGCATAATTGTATTGATTATAAAAAGAAAATTTAATTTACGGGGATTTTTGCCCTTGATTATTATTGTTTCAACAGTTTTTATCATGTTGGTTAATTTTTGTTTAGTTCCAGGTACTACTCTATCACATGAAATTAGTTTATATTTTTTCTCAAGAAAACTGTTTAATTGTCCCTTACCTCCTGACAGCGACTTGATTTTAAAGGGAACTGAACACGGTAATGGCTCCGGAAGCGGGAACCATTGCGAAAATCTTGCGTATATTGCTATTTCTTCCAATAGCGATATTGAAGAAATAACAAGCTATTATAAAAGTAAATTGTCAAATAAAACGGGAGGGGGCAATCTGTATATCTATTTGTTTGATAAAGACGAAGAATATCCCTTTAAATACCAATATGTTCTTTTCCGTTTTACCGAAGAAGAAAAAAACCAATTAATACAAGCAGAAGGGAAGAAAAAGGCAATATATTTAGTAACAGCAGTTGAGGGTTGCTGGCCCACGTGTCTTTCGGGTCATTAGTGAATCTACATGGAATTCTCTATGGCTGAATAAAAAATATACAGTTTGTTTTTATTGGTTCTATCTTTAAATTAAAGACAATAGATTATTAGTATGAGACTATAAATCTATTGGGGGGCTGTTATGATTAATAGAACCGGACAGACGGCGAAGAACATTATAAGTGAACATTCCAACCTGGTGACAATAATAATGGGGATATTTGTGTCCTATGCCATTACATTGCCAATTGCTGCGGTTTTTGCGTATATTTTGATGTTTACGGATTTTCCGCAGAAGTATCTGCCTACGGCTGTTATAATTACAACACTTTTAAGTATTGTGATAGCAGGATGGGTGTCTACAAAAAGCGTAAAAAGCAAGGGATGGTTAAATGGTGGAATTGTGGGTATCGTATACATGCTGATTCTTTATATTTTGAGCAGCGTGGTTTATAGAGACTTTTCCATTAATATGCATGTTCTAACCCTGTTTTTTATAGGGATTTTGACGGGAAGCATCGGAGGAATACTAGGCATTAATTTAAGAAGAGAACCCCGGGCGACCTCCAGAAACAGAAAATAAATTTGCCGGGCTAAAACTGAATAAAAAATAATAGTAAATGTATAGACAACAAACTTTCATTATGTTAATATTAGAAAGAACTGAATAAACAAGCCTTTAATTAAGTCCAGAGAGACTCAAAAGGTAAGAGTATTATTGATTAGCGAATATCTATGCATTTATTGGCTTCTTACCTTGTGGTAAGGAGCTTTTTTAGTGGGGTTTTACGAAAGGAAATAACCAAAAATAAAACGGGGAGCAAAAAAATGGTTGACAAAGCTATAATAATGGATGAAAGTGGAATAGTAAGGGCCGCAACAAGAATATCCCATGAAATTATTGAGAAGAATAAGGGTGTGGACAACCTTGTGCTGATTGGCATTCAAAGGCGGGGAGTGCCCCTTGCAAAGATGATTTCCGAAAAAATCAAGGGAGTTGAAGGCAGGACGGTTCCTGTTGGCATCCTTGATATAACCTTTTATAGAGACGATTTAAGCATGCTTTCGGAGCATCCAATAATAAACGGCACAGAAATAAATTTTTCTATAACCGGTAAAAAAATAGTGCTTGTGGATGATGTTATTTATACGGGAAGAACTGTAAGGGCGGCTATTGATGCATTAATGGACATAGGAAGGCCTAAGGCTATTCAATTGGCAGTATTAATCGACAGAGGGCATAGGGAGTTGCCCATACGACCGGATTATGTTGGTAAAAACGTTCCTACCTCAAAGCTTGAGGTAGTAAATGTTAAACTTTATGAGTTTGATGGAGAAAACGCAGTAACAATCAGTGACCTAGAAAAAGGAATAAGCCATTAAGCTTTGTTTTATAAAATATATAAACAATTTTTGGAGAGGGTTTTAAAATGAAAAGTGTGGTATGCTTCTATATTGAAAAACTAAAGGATGGGATTAAAAGGTGTACTATTGTTTCCATTTTTAAACCTGAGATTGTTTTTGTTAAAGGTATAAATGTTTTTAATATTATAGGTGTTTTTTAAGATAGTAAGGAGACAATTCTCCTTACTATTTTTATGTACACAGTACAAAGACTTTAGTATAGGGGTTTTTATGAGGAAGAGAAAATCGGTTAACTTCAAACCCGGTTAGCTAAATTGCAAAGTTAAGCCCAAAATATGTTTTGTATAATATTGGAGACATTCTTGTCTTCCATTAATAATAAGTTTTATTAAGAGTGGGGTGTAAGGATGGCACTAAAATCAAAAGATCTCTTAGGACTTAAAGATTTGACAAAAGAAGAAATCGAGTATATTTTACGCACTGCAAAAACCATGAAGCTTATTCTTGAATCAAAGAATAAGAAGACTCCTCATCTTCAAGGTAAATCGGTCATTACTCTGTTTTACGAGAACAGCACAAGGACGAGATTGTCCTTTGAACTTGCTGCCAAGTATATGAGTGCCAGTGCTGCGAATATTTCGGTTGCCGCAAGCAGTGTTGCAAAGGGTGAGACACTTATCGATACAGGAAAAACAATAGATATGATGGGGGCAGATGTGATTATAATAAGGCATTCCATGGCTGGAACGCCGCATTTGCTCGCGAGAAATGTAGAGGCTTCAGTAATAAATGCCGGAGATGGGATGAATGAGCACCCGACTCAGGCACTTTTAGACATGTTTACCGTTATTGAAAAGAAGGGAAGTCTCGCGGGATTGAAGGTTGCGATAATAGGTGATATTTATCACAGCAGAGTGGTGCGGAGCAATATCTTGGGAATGACAAAATTGGGTGCTGAGGTGTGTGTTGCCGGACCTTCTACTCTGATACCCCGTGAACTGGATAGGGTTGGTGTTAAGGTCTTTAACACGGTTCAGGAGGCACTTATTGATGCCGATGTGGTTATGGGGCTCAGGATTCAGAAGGAAAGACAGAAGAAAGGGTTGTTCCCGAGCTTAAGAGAATATTACAGATTTTTCGGACTGGATGATAAAAGGTTAAAGCTTGCAAAAGAAGATGCATTGGTGTTGCATCCCGGACCGGTTAACAGAGGTGTTGAGCTGTCAACTGCGGTAGTCGACGGTGAAAAATCTCTGATAAATGAACAGGTTACAAACGGAGTGGCGGTAAGAATGGCTCTTCTGTATCTTTTGACGAGGAGGGATAATGTTGAGGGTGTTAATTAAAGGTGGACATGTTATAGATCCTAAAACCAATACGGACGGCATAAGCGATATATTGATTGAGGATGGGATGATAACGGAGGTTGACAATATCAGCGATGACCTAGAGATCTTAAATGGTGATGTGATTAATGCAGAGGGCAAATTGGTGCTGCCTGGTTTGGTGGATGCCCATTGTCATTTGAGGGATCCGGGGTTTGAGTATAAGGAAGACATTGAAAGCGGAACAAGAAGTGCTGCAGCGGGAGGATTCACATCGGTAGCCTGTATGCCGAATACAAATCCTGTCGCAGATAATGAGTCAGTTATAAAATATATTATCAATAAGGCCAAACAGGATGGAGTGGTTAATGTTTACCCCATTGGTGCTATTTCAAAGGGGCAAAAGGGTGAAGAACTTTCGGAAATCGGTGAATTGAAATTTGCAGGAGCGGTTGCCATATCCGACGACGGAAAGCCGCTAAAAAGGTCTTCCCTTATGAAGAGAGCTCTTGAGTATTCGTCAATGTTTGATATAACCGTAATTTCACACTGCGAGGATATGGATATTGTAGATGAAGGTGTGATGAATGAAGGATACTGGTCTACAATAATGGGGCTTAGGGGAATACCTTCCGCGGCAGAAGAGATAATGGTGGCAAGGGATCTTATATTAGCGGAGTATACGAAGGTTCCGATTCATATAGCCCATGTGAGTACGGAATTGTCTGTTGAGCTTATAAGGCATGCCAAAAAGAGAGGGGTAAAGGTGACCTGTGAGACATGTCCCCACTACTTTGTTCTTACGGATGAAGCATGTACTGGTTTTAATACCTATGCCAAAGTTAATCCCCCGCTTAGAACCGAAAGGGATGTTAAGGCGGTAATTGAAGGTCTGAAAGATGGGACTATTGACGTAATTGCCACTGACCATGCACCCCATCATATAGATGAAAAAAATGTAGAGTTCAATCTGGCGGCAAATGGCATTGTCGGGTTTGAGACGGCCTTGCCCTTGGCAATAACATATCTTGTAAAGCCGGGACATCTTACAATGAATCAACTGGTGGAAAAGATGTGTGTGAACCCGTCAAAAATACTGGGACTTAACAAAGGAACACTGGAAGTAGGGCGGAGTGCGGACATAACCATTCTAGACGTTGAAGAAGAGTTTGTTGTGGATGTCAACAAGTTTAAATCAAAGGCTAAAAATTCACCCTTTGACGGATTTAAGCTAAAGGGGTCGATTTATTACACAATAGTAAACGGCAATGTTGTTGTTAGAGAAAAGGTACTTCTTTGAAATAACTTTGCAGATTAAACCATAAACCATATTATGTAAAATAAGGAGATAGGATTATGTTTGTTGATACACTGATTGAGAAAATTAAGGAAAAAAATAACCCTTCCGTTGTGGGATTGGATCCTAAAATAGAGTATGTACCTTCTTTTGTAAAAGAAGAGATGTTTGGAAAATACGGTAGGAATTTAAAAGGGGCATCCGAAGCCATTTTAGCTTTCAATAAATATATTATTGATGCAATTTATGATATTGTACCGGCAGTTAAACCCCAGTTGGCATATTACGAAATGTACGGGCTGGAGGGAATCAGGGTGTTTAGTGAAACCTGCAGGTATGCAAAGGAAAAAGGGCTTTTGGTTATTGCCGACGGAAAAAGAAATGACATTGGTTCAACAGCAGAAAGCTATTCGGCTGCATATCTGGGAAGAACACTCATAGACGAAGGAATAAGCGAACCTGTTTTTGATGTGGATGCACTGACTGTTAACCCATTTTTGGGTATAGACGGGATAAAACCTTTTATATCCGACTGCAAAAAGTATGGTAAGGGGATATTTGTGATAGTAAAGACTTCAAACCGCTCATCGGGGCAGTTTCAAGATGTGCTTACCATGGAAAGCAAGAGTATGTATGAAGTTGTTGCCCGATATGTTGAGGAATGGGGACAGTATGTTAAAGGAAAGTATGGATACAGCAGTATTGGGGCAGTAGTAGGGGCAACGTATCCCAATCAGGCAAAAGTACTGAGAAAGATTCTGAAAAGTTCTTATATACTGGTTCCGGGTTATGGTGCCCAAGGAGGAACCGCCAGGGATGTGGCTCATTCCTTTAATTACGATGGAATGGGAGCAATAGTGAATGCATCAAGAAGTATTATGTGTGCCTATAAGGCTGAACAATGGAAAGATGTCTACAGCGAAGAGAGATTTTATGAAGCATCCCGGGCTGAGGCAATAAGGATGAGGGATGACATAAACAATGCGGTTAACGGTTCAAAAAAATGATTTGATATAAATTATCAGATGTTTTAGAAGGAATAGTATTGGGGGAATATTAAATGCCTAAAAGAAAAGACGTTAAGAAGGTCTTGGTTATTGGTTCAGGTCCTATTGTAATAGGTCAGGCGGCTGAGTTTGACTATGCAGGGACTCAGGCCTGCCGGGCTTTAAAGGAAGAAAATATAGAGGTTGTATTGGTTAACAGCAACCCAGCTACAATTATGACAGACACTAATATTGCGGACAGGGTTTATATAGAGCCTCTTACGGCAGAGATGGCAAAAAATATCATAAGAAAAGAGAAAACGGACAGCATACTTCCCACATTAGGTGGACAGACTGGTTTGAACCTTGCTATGGAGCTTGCGGAGTCGGGATTCTTGCAGGAAAATAACGTAAAGCTTTTGGGCACAGCAACCGAAGCGATAAAGATGGCAGAAGACCGGCAGGCTTTTAAGGACGCTATGGAGAGAATTGGTCAGCCCTGTATTGCTAGCAAGGTGGTTAATACAATTGAGGATGCTTTAGAATTTGCAAAAGAGATCGGCTACCCGGTTATTGTACGGCCTGCTTATACTTTAGGAGGAAGCGGTGGCGGCATAGTTTATAACGAAGAAGAACTTTTGGAAATAGGAAGCAATGGGTTGAGATTGAGCAGGGTGCACCAGGTGCTGATAGAAAAGTGCATATCCGGATGGAAGGAAATTGAATACGAGGTTATGCGGGATGGCAAGGGCAATGCCATTACCATATGCAGCATGGAGAACATTGACCCTGTAGGTGTCCATACCGGGGACAGCATAGTGGTGGCACCGTGCCAGACCCTATCCGACAAGGAATACCAAATGCTTCGTCGTGCGTCACTTAAGATAATAAGTGCTTTGGGAATAGAAGGCGGATGTAATGTGCAGTTTGCCCTAAATCCCCATAGCTTTGAATATGCAGTAATCGAGGTTAATCCAAGGGTCAGCCGTTCTTCGGCTTTAGCCTCGAAAGCAACAGGCTATCCCATTGCAAAAGTGGCAACTAAAATTGCTATAGGCTACAGCTTGGATGAGATAAAAAATACAGTGACAGGAAAGACCTATGTTTGTTTTGAGCCAACCCTTGACTATGTTGTTGTAAAAATACCCAAATGGCCTTTTGACAAATTTGTAAAGGCAAGCAGGACCTTAGGTACACAGATGAAGGCTACTGGAGAGGTTATGGCAATAAGCAGTTCCTTTGAAGCTGCGATTATGAAAGCCATCAGGTCTTTAGAACTGGGTATTTTCACGCTGGAGCAGGATATTTACAAAAAATATAGCGATGGGGAAATAAGAGAAAAAATAAAGGATATTAATGATGAAAGGCTGCTGGTTTTAGCAGAGGCAATAAGAAGGGGAATTACGCTGGAGGATATAAATGATATTACTAAGATTGATATGTTTTTCTTAAACAAAATCAAGAATCTGGTTCTTACCGAAGAGAAGCTTAAAACCATGAGTCTTTCGGATTTTACCCCGGATTATTTGGAAAAGGTAAAAAAACTGGGCTTTACCGATGGGGTTATTGCAAAGTATGTGGGATGCAGTAAAGAGGAAGTCAGGGCCAAAAGAAAAGAATTTAACATTTGTGCGGTGTATAAAATGGTTGACACCTGTGCCGCAGAGTTTGAGGCTGTGACCCCGTATTATTACTCAACCTATGACCGGCATTGTGAGGTAAAAAAATCAGATAAAAAGAAGGTTCTGGTAATTGGCTCCGGTCCTATAAGGATTGGCCAGGGAATTGAGTTTGACTACTGCTCTGTTCATTCGGTATGGGGACTTAAAGACGAGGGTTATGAAACCATAATTGCCAACAACA
The DNA here is from genome assembly GCA_012523755.1 of Clostridium sp. GTDB lineage: Bacteria > Bacillota > Clostridia > Acetivibrionales > Acetivibrionaceae > Hungateiclostridium. The sequence goes on from JAAYTO010000209.1 coordinate 25,456, forward strand.
ATCCGGAAACGGTCAGCACGGATTTTGACACCGCCGACAGGCTGTATTTTGAGCCATTGACCGAAGAAGATGTGGAAAATATTATTGAGAAAGAAGGGATCGAGGGAGCGATTGTCCAGTTTGGAGGTCAGACAGCAATAAAGCTTACAAAAGCCCTTGATGAAATGGGTGTCAGGATTTTTGGCACGGAACCCAAATATGTAGATGCGGCAGAAGACCGGGAAAAATTTGATGAAATGCTCGAAGAACTGGGTATTCCAAGACCAAAGGGAAAGACGGTGTTTACCCTTGATGAGGCTTTGGCGGCTGCTAATGAATTGGGGTATCCTGTACTTGTCAGACCGTCCTATGTTTTAGGCGGACAAGGTATGGAAATTGCTTATAACGATAAAGATGTAGCCGAGTTTATGGAAATAATAAACAGGGTAAAACAAGAACATCCCATATTGATTGATAAATATATGATGGGAAAGGAAATTGAAGTTGATGCCATTTGTGACGGTGAAGACATCCTTATTCCCGGTATTATGGAGCATTTGGAGAGGGCAGGGGTTCATTCCGGTGACAGCATATCGGTTTATCCTTCGCAGACCATTGATGAGAAAGTAAAACATAGGGTTGTCGATTATACCCAAAAGCTTGCAAAAGCATTAAAGGTAGTGGGAATGGTAAATATACAGTATGTGTATTACAACAATGAACTGTATGTAATAGAGGTTAATCCAAGATCCAGCCGTACTGTACCGTATATAAGCAAAGTAACCGGTATTCCCATGGTGAACCTGGCTACCAGGGTCATGATGGGCAGGAGGCTTAAGGAGTTTGGGTACGGCACCGGGCTTTATAAAGAATCGGAATATGTTGCGGTAAAGGTTCCGGTGTTTTCCTTTGAGAAGCTTCACGATGTAGATACCAGTCTTGGCCCTGAAATGAAATCCACTGGTGAGGTGTTGGGAATTGCCAGGACGTTCCATGAGGCATTATATAAAGGGATTATTGGCACAGGCATAAAGCTTCCTCAAAAAGGCGGGGGCATTCTTATGACTGTCAGGGATACGGATAAGCCTGAACTGATACAATTGGCGGAAGAGTTTGAAAAGCTAGGATTTGAGCTTTATGCCACAGGAAAGACTGCCAATATGCTAAACAACCAGGGAATTGCTACCAATGCCGTAAAGAAAATAGGGGAGGGTGAGCCTAATTTACTGGAACTAATACACTCAGGCAGGATAAACCTTATTATTAATACCCCGACAAAGGGTAGAAAACCCGAAAGAGATGGGTTTAAAATAAGGAGAAAGGCTGTGGAAATATCAATACCCTGTCTTACTTCTCTTGATACGGCAAGGGCCGTTCTAGAATGCATCAAGCTTGGCAGGAATGAAGAAGATCTTGAGGTTGTTGATTTGAGTGTTTTTAATAAAAAGTAATTGGAGGAAACTATGTCTAGGATTTTAATGGAAAAAATTGTAAGTATCGAGGAAGTTGCAAAGACCATATTTAAAATGACCGTTAAATCGGAATATATATCTATGAATGCTGTACCCGGCCAGTTTGTGAACGTAAAATGCTGTGAGGGAGTAGATGCACTTTTAAGAAGACCAATAAGTATTTGTAGTGTGGATAAGGACAAGGCGACTTTTGATATAGTTTTTCAGATGAAAGGAAAAGGTACCCAATACCTTTCCCAAAAGAAGGTCGGGAGTGAAGTTGACCTGATTGGCCCTTTGGGAAATTCCTTTCATATATCCGAAGATTATAAGCGTATTGCGGTGGTAGGCGGAGGAATAGGCATATTTCCTCTGCTGTACCTTCTGAAGGAGTTAAAGGGTGCCGACAGATCCGCTTTTTTAGGATTTAGAAGCAGTGAGTATGCTGTGTTGCTTGAGGAGTTTGGTGCAGAAAGTGAAGCACTGTCCATATCAACTGATGACGGAAGCAGAGGCTATAGAGGGCTTGTTACGGACCTTCTTGAAAGGGATATCGAGGAGAGGGGATTTGATATTATTTATACCTGTGGTCCTACGCCGATGATAAGAAAGGTTTCCGAGATAAGTAAAAAAACGGGTATTCCATGCCAGGTTTCTTTAGAACAGAGAATGGGCTGCGGAATAGGGGCATGCCTTGTGTGCGCATGTAAAATCGGTAAGCCAGATAACTGGGAATATAAGCATGTTTGTAAAGACGGTCCTGTTTTCTGGAGTGATGAGGTGATTTTTGATGACTGATAAAAGTATTGATTTGAGTGTTGAGATAGCGGGAATAAAGTTTTCAAATCCTGTAATTGCAGCTTCCGGAACCTTTGGGTTTGGGAGAGAGTTTAGTAACTATATGGATCTTAATGCCCTTGGAGGTATATCGGTAAAAGGGCTTACCCTAGAAAAACGTCAGGGAAACAGACCGCCAAGGATTGCAGAAACCCCTGCGGGTATTTTAAATAGCGTGGGGCTTCAAAATCCCGGTGTTAAGGCATTTATTGAAGACGAGATTCCTTTTTTGAAAGGGTTTGATACAAAAATAATTGCCAATATTGCCGGAAACACTATAGAAGAGTATTGCAGCATGGCCGATATGCTTTCGGATACGGGTATAGATGCCATTGAGCTTAATGTATCCTGTCCCAATGTAAAAAAGGGCTGTGTTGCCTTTGGAAACTCCGTAGAAGGTATAAGGGAGATTACCGGCAGGGTGAAAAAACACTGTAAAAAACCATTAATAGTCAAGCTTACTCCCAATGTTACCGATATAAAAGAAATAGCCCTAGCGGCAGAGGATGCCGGTGCTGATGCTGTGTCACTTATAAATACCCTTTTAGGCATGGCCATTGATGTTCACAGAAAAAGCCCCATCCTAGCCAATAATGTAGGAGGTCTTTCAGGACCGGCGGTTAAACCCATTGCGGTAAGGATGGTCTATGAGGTGGCAAAGGCGGTCAGGATTCCTGTGATCGGAATGGGGGGAATCTCCAGTGGAGAAGATGCCATAGAATTCATGCTTGCGGGAGCCAGTGCGGTGATGGTGGGAACGGCTAATTTTGTAAACCCAAGGGTCTGTGTTGATGTTGTAGAAGGAATAGAGCATTACCTTAAAAGGTATAACCATAGCAGTGTACATGAAATTATAGGAAAGTTACAAATATATTAGAGATGTTAAGGTTTTAATGATATAATGTAGTACAAGGAGTATACAAATACTTTGAAAGGGTGATAAAAATAAAGACTAGGGTTATATTTGTCCGTCATGCCGAGGCAGAAGGCAATGTCAACAGGGTTTTTCATGGCTGGACAGATTCAAGTATTACCGAAAAGGGTCATATTCAAGCAAAAAGGGTTGCTGAACGGTTTAAGGATGTGGATATTGATGTAATTTATTCAAGCAGTTTGAAAAGAACTCTTCAAACAGCTCAGTATATAGCAGATGTTAAGAACCTCCCGATAATCAGAACAGATAAACTTAAGGAAATAAACGGTGGAGAATGGGAAGGAAAAAGGTGGGAAGAGCTTCCTGGTTTATGGCCAGATGCCTACGACAGCTGGGAAAACAGGCCTCACGACCATGAAATGCCCGGTGGAGAGACCATGGTGGACTTTCAAAAAAGATTGATCGACGAGGTAATGTATATTATAAAAAACAATAAGGGCAAAAATATATGCATAGTTACCCATGGAACAGCATTAAGGACAATGATGTGCTATTTTTTGGGGATGGACTTTACCGAATTGATAAATATCAAATGGTATGACAACACGTCTGTCAGTATTATAGATTATGAGGACGGCAAGTTTGATGTTGTGGCGGAAGGGGATATTTCTCATTTGGGAAAAGAGCTTTGCACCGTGTTAAATCAGGAATGGTGGAATGAATACAATGAGAAATACCAGCAGAGAAATAAAAATCAGGTGTATGGAAATATCCGAACAAATCAATGAAATATTTTTTTTAAAAGGTATATACTAAATTTGATTTATGTGTATATGAATGAAATATTTACTGTTGGAATTTAGAGGTATTCACTCCGGAAAGTAGGAAGGGTTATGAAATTTCTTTTTTTTACAGACTCCCATATTAGAGGGACAACACCAAAAAATAGAAAAGACAATTTTTACAAGACGTTGAAGAACAAATTCCACGAAGTAAAGGATATTGCACAACGCCTGAATGTTGATTATATACTCCATGGGGGAGATTGGTTTGACAGACCTGATATTTCTCCTTCCATTGTCAGGGAGTTTGCTGTTATTCTAAAAGGATTCAAAAGACCTGTTTATACTGTGGCAGGCAATCATGATATCTATGGTCACAATCCCGATACCATTGGCAGGACAATGCTCGGACTTTTAGAGGGTACGGGCATTCTCAATCTAATTGGCTATGATGATGAAATAATTTTGAAAAAAGACGGGATAACCGTACAGCTTACCGGAAAGGCGTACAATTACGAAATAGACAGTGAACAATATAAAAAGTATTATGTCATAAGAAAGCAAGAAGGGGTGGATTATGCCATAAACATAGTTCACGGGATGCTTCTTCAAAAGCCGTTTTATGAAGGCATACAGTACACGTTGATTGATGATTTAAAGGATACCGGAGCGGACATAACCTTTGCAGGTCATTATCACAGCGGTTTTGGGATAAAGAAAATCGGCACCAGGTATTTTGTAAATCCCGGTAGCATTGTGAGGATATCCAGCAGTTTAGCAGAAATAGGCAGGAGACCCATGGTGGTTTATGCCAAGCTTGACGAAGAGATATATATTGAAACAATAGAGCTTCAGACGGCTTTGCCGGGGGATGAAGTGCTGGACAGAGAGAAGCTTGAGGCTGCAAAGGACAGAACCGTAAAGCTTCATCAGTTTTATCAAAGTGTTACGGCCACGGGAGAGTACAAAAAAATTGATATTTCTGAACTAATTGAGGAAATAGCGGCAAATGACGAGTTGGGGCGTAATGTTAAGGAAGAGGCATTAAGAAGGATTGCCATTGCAAGGGAAAGTTTTTCTACAGGGCAGGATGAAGTATGATTAGGATTAACAGGGTAAAGATTGAGAATTTTCAGTCACATGTGAATACGGAGCTTACCTTTGATAAGGGTTTGAATGTTATAGTAGGGCCTTCAGACCAGGGAAAGTCTGCGGTAGTCAGGGCTATAAAATGGGCTTTATATAACGAACCCCGGGGCACTGATTTTATCCGGCAGGGCACAAAATCTGCCAAGGTAGCCCTGGAACTGAGTAATGGTTATACCATTACCCGGGAAAGATCGCCGGGCAAAAATCGGTATGTCCTTGAAGACCCAGAGGGAAATGCAAGTATATTCGAAGGTTTTGGAAATGAAGTGCCTTTGGAGATCATCAAAGCCCATGGAATACCAAAAGTGGTTTTGGATACGGATGTCAGCTCCTGCATTAATATCGGAGGACAGCTTGAGGGACCTTTCATGTTGTCGAAATCCGGTTCTACACGGGCAAAAGCGATAGGCCGGCTGACGGGAATCCATATTATTGACAGGTCAATCAGGGATTGTATTACGGATATCAGAAGGGAAAATCAGACCTGTGACCGGGTCAGAAGTGAGATCGAAGATATTGATGAAAGGCTTAAAGATTATAATGATATAATTCAACTCGGTGAAAAACTCGATAAGGCACAGGAGTCTATTACCCGGATGGAAGCTTTATTAAAAAAGGTTGACACTCTTTTGGATAAAAAACAGCGTTTGGGAGTTATTGAAAGTGAATACAGTAAAACAGCGAAGATATTGGCCAAGCTGGATAAGCTCAATGAGTGTGATATATATATAAAAAGTGCTGAGTTATCTCTTCATAAAATGGAAAATATCGAGGGTATTAAGAAAAAATACAGCGATGTAACAAAAAGAGCAGGGGAAATAGAAAAAGTAATGGAGCAAACCACCAAGGTAAGTGAAGGAAAAGAGATTTTAGGCGTGATATTTGAGCACTCCGCGAAATTTGACAGGCTGAAAAAGATTCAAACGGAGCTTATTAAGATAAACCGTGAACTGGGCAGGGCAAAGGGTATCTTAGAAAAAACAAAGGATATCGAAAATCTCGAATTGATAATAAAAAGAATCCGTGACAGTGTACTAATCGAGTCAAAGCTTGCTCCGACAGCAAAGAGGTTACTGTCTATTGAAAGGGAGATTAAAAGGCTTAAGGCCGTAATATCTTCCTATGAAAACGTGAGAGAATCCCAAAGCCTTATACTTTTAGCAGGGGAGAAACTGGAAAATTTAAAGAGACTGGAAACTCTTAATAAAGACTATAAAGAAAAGATCGACAGCATAAGGGAGGGTATGAGGTTTCTTGAGGAAAAAAAGACGGAAATCAACCGATTACTCAAGGATTATACCACAGTATTAAGACAGAAGAAGGTATGTCCGTTATGCGGAAGTGATATAAAAGAGGAAAAGCTTGAGAATATTATAAGGCATTATGAGGAGGTGCACTGATGTCTGATTATGACAGGAAGCTCAATCGGATAAAAGAGAACCTGGACAAGGCAAATAACCTTAGAATACGGGCGGAGGCGAAGCTGGAACAGCTTAGCAGGCAAAAGGAGGATATTCTTTCAGAGCTTAAGGAACTGGGGGTGGAACCGGAAAATCTTGACAGTGAAATAAAAAAACTTAAGGATGAAATTGAAGATCTTATAACAAAAGCAGAAGAATTAATACCAGAAGAACTAATAAAAAACAATTGACATTTTCTTTTTAACAATGAATAATGTAATTGAATATAATATTGTATATATAATATTGTATATAGACAATGCAATGAATATATTATAGCTTTGATGAGGTGTATATTTTGAATAAGAAAATAGGTGTTGTTTCACTGGGGTGTCCCAAAAATCTTGTTGATAGTGAAATAATGCTGGGATCACTAAAGAAAAAAGGTTTTGAAATTACAGGCGATAAAGAAGAGGCCAATGTCATAATAGTAAATACATGTGGTTTTATTGAATCCGCAAAAGAAGAATCAATAAATACCATCCTTGAAATGGCTGAGTATAAAAAAGGCAAATGTAAGCTTTTGATAGTTACGGGTTGTCTCGTCCAAAGATACAGGGATGAGATAAAAAAGGAGATACCTGAGGTGGATTTTGTTGTCGGAGTCTCGGGTTACTGTGAGATAGCCGGAATTATTGACAAGGCTTATAATAGTGGCATTGAGGCCGTTTCTTCCAATGCTGTGTACTGTGATAATAACTGTGGTGTTGAGTATCTTACAAATGACCGCTTGCTTTCCACAAATAAAGGATATGCATACTTAAAAATAGCTGAAGGATGCGATAATTGCTGTACTTACTGTGTTATTCCTTCCCTGCGGGGTTCCTATAGAAGCAGGAGCATGGAGGATATTGTTTGTGAGGCACAGTCCTTGGCGAAAAACGGGATAAAAGAAGTTATTCTGGTGGCTCAGGATGTAACGGTGTATGGCAGGGATCTCTATGGTGAAAAGAAACTGGTGGATTTAATCAGAAAAATCAGCGGCATTCAAGGGATTGAGTGGATTAGGCTTCTTTACTGCTATCCTGAGGAAATTGATGATGCATTGATAAAGGAAATTGCAGATAATCGCAAGGTTGTGAAGTATCTGGACATGCCCATTCAACATGCAAGCGATAAGATACTTAAGATGATGGGTAGAAGGGGAAACAGTGAAGACATTAAAAACACATTGGCAAAGCTCAGGTCTTCAATACCCCGCCTTGTTTTAAGAACCTCTTTGATAGTGGGCTTTCCCGGGGAAGATGATAAGGACTTTAAAATTCTTTATGATTTTGTACGGGGATTTGAGTTCGACAGGCTTGGTGTGTTTACCTATTCACGGGAAGAGGGGACACCTGCCTATAATTTAAAGCCGCAAATCAAAAAAAGTGTTAAAGATTCGAGAAGAAGTGATATAATGCAGATACAGAAGGAAATCACAGTAAGAAAGAATGAAGGCAGATTGAACAGGATATATAAAACCCTGGTAGAAGGTGTGGCTGACGACGGCATATTCTACTGCGGAAGAACCTATGCAGAAGCTCCGGATATTGATGGTTCAATCTTTTTCACAAGCCAGGAACCGTTAAAAATCGGGGGGTTTGTAAATGTAAAAATACTTAATGTTGATGATTATGATTTAATAGGAGAGGTTATGAATGAATCTTCCAAATAAACTGACTATATCAAGGATTTTGCTGGTACCTGTTTTTTTGTTAATTATTGTACCTATTCCGGAATGGATAATAAACAGCAGTTTGCTCAGCTTCATGAGTTTCCAGCTTGAAGCGGTGAATAATTTTATTATAAATTACGGAAATTACATTGCAGCGTTTTTATTTTTTGTTGCTGCCAGTACCGATGGTTTGGATGGCTATATAGCCAGAAAAAGAAAACAGGTAACGAGGTTCGGAAAGTTTTTGGATCCTATAGCGGATAAGCTTTTGGTTGCGGCTGCCCTTATTGCTCTTGTGGAAAGAAATGAGTTGTCTTCGTGGGTTGCTGTTATTATTATCGGCAGGGAGTTTATGATCACCGGGTTAAGGCTGGTGGCTGCCAGTGATGGGATAGTCATTGCTGCCAGCAAGTGGGGAAAAATAAAGACAGTCACTCAGATTGTAGCTATTTTGGCTGTGCTCATGAAATATTATGTTCACATGTTGTTCGGTTTTCCTCTTGAAAGGTATCTGATGTTTATTGCTATTGTAGTAACCATTTACTCTGCCTACGATTATATTGTAAAAAACGCTCATGTTATTGATTACAATCAATAACAGCGGCGTTTTCTTTTTAGTTGGGTTATCATGAGGGAAAATGATTGAATGAGAATAATCAATATATACTTTTTATAAAATAAATGATGTAGTAGGCTTTGTCAGAAGGAACAAGCATTATTTGTCAAAAAAATTCCTCTATACACTGTGAGCATATAGGGAAGAGCTGTCTATTATTCAGAAACACCATACCAATATAGGATGTTTGGGTATAGTTTTGGATCGGGATTATCCAATATCCATTTTTCTAACTCAATACAGTCCTCAATCGTAAGAAAACTACGTTCTTTGCCATTAAATTTTTCATTATTAACCTCTAGATATTTATCGTAAGCACTCATAATCTCAACAACATAATTAAATACATCTTTATCTCCACCTGAACGATAGAAACTCATTAGGTCACGGAACTTAGCTTTTATTTCATCGTTTTCTTCAGTATAAAGACTGCATAATTCTTCTACTGTCACTGTGTATTTCGGTTTACATGCCAAATTAAATACTCGAATCCAAACTTCAAAGTATTCATCATATATATATAATCCGTTTATTTCTTTAGGTATAAAATAAATATCATCTCTTTTATTCGAATCTCTTTCGTCATATAATACACCTAATCGTTTGAATGATGCTATAAATAGCTTTTTATATGTTTCATATGACATTTCATACTCTTCCTTTCTATTAATTTGAGATCTATTCTTATAATCATGGGCGGCTATGCTCAAAAATCCAACCACTATAAGTGAAATTCCAATTACAGCAAGAATTATTTTACTTTTATTAATCATATAAACCCCCAAAACCATTGTTTTTTATTTCTTTAGCATAACTTTTGATATCAGTAAGTCCTTGTTTACAGTACCACTGGATAAATTTATCAAAATCATTACCCAAATCGTTGAGTTCCCCTGAAAGAGTTTTCTGAATAATATCCTCAGCAGTTAAATTGAATTCAAGTTCTTCTCCTTTAAAGTATTTATATGCCTCCAAGTGAAAGGATAATTGCTCAGGATCTATGAAACACATATTAAGTGTATATTCTCCTTCCGAATTCATGATAACTGAACCACCGCAACCTAATGCAGTAAGAATATTACCAAGAACGAGTGTTTTTTTGATGCTGTCAATTTTGGCATTTGTCTCCATACCCTCAATGTAAATATTTATTCCATCTAATGCTGATTGGCTAAGAGTCAATATAGTATCAGTGACTGGCTCCAACTCCGCAAAACCAAGAGCTACATCTCCAAGCGTTCCTATTCCTAAGAGAGCTAACTCCTGACCAATGTCTACTCTTAAGGTTTCAGAAGTTCTAATTACGCACCCATCAAGTTCTGTATCTAAGTTTGTTCCAAATTCAAATACGTCAATAATTGTATCGATGGCAGATGTGGTCCGATAATTTGTCGAGGGATTATCCATATAGGGTTTGTCTGAACCATGGATTACTATTTGATAGTCATTGGCACCGTTAGAATTCATATTGGGTTTTAGTTCAATATTTACTTTTCCCTTTTTACCCTCAAAAGATACATTTGCACCGCTTACATACATTTTATTAAATTGGGTAGCAAAAACATACAGAATATTAAAATCTGTTATGAGTTTTTTTAAATGATTATTATTTTGGTTATCGAAAAGTACATCAGGTGTAATGTCATCCCTAAGGCGTTGTTCGTATATTTTTACCATTGCTTTGAATACATCGCTAACCCCATATTCCCATGTTCCAGAAGTTTCAATATGGGGAATATCAAAAGTGTACAAATTATTATTGTTTAGAAAGAATCCATCAGTGTATATATATGAATTCTCAATAAACTTTGCTTTTTGCTCATCATTCATCTCATTAAATATTTCAATTAGAGCTATATACATAGGAAGCGAAATTTCGGAAGGGTCTTTTTGCATTAATTCCCTGATATAATCATAATCGTACTCCCCGTCACCGTTACCGTTTCTGATAATCGCCATGTAACTTAGAATTAGTAATTCTTCTGTTTTTGCACTTTTATCCGTTGTTAAATATGAATTTATCTTTTCTGTTGTAAAGGCTCCATGGGCAGGATCAATGACTTCAGACATTCTATCAATAAAGTTCTTTTGCTCTTTAACAGTCTCAATAAGGCTTTGAAAAATACTTTTATATGACTCATCCACATATTGAACATCTTCAAAGATTTTATCAATATCTTCTTTTGCTGTGTCATTTTTATCTAGGATTTTCTTATGGTATTCGTCAATTTTATCAGTATAATCTTGAATATCCAGCCATCCAACCCAATCTTGGAAATCATACCAACGGTCGCCAAGCCAGTCAGTAAAACCACACCATTCTTCATCGTTAATTTCGTCAATAGTATTATACAGTTCTTGTCTTGTCTCTTCTGAAAATTCTCTTTTTAATCCCACAAACTTTGTCCTCCCCTCAGGTTATTGTGGATTTACCCTATAGATGTATTTTTATCCAATTCTTCATATGAATTTTTTAAGTTACGAAAATACTCAATAGTGTTATCAGTTAATTTTAAGATTGAATTATAAAGGTCTTCATAGCAATCTGCAAGCAACTCCATTTCAGTAACTGTTCGACCCGCACCAACCTTTGAAGGTCTTGATTTTTTACACCAGCCAGACTTCATAGCATCAATTTGTGATATGCATTTTTCCAGTATGTCAAGATTTACATCTATTTTAAGCATACACTTTTCACCTCTTAAAATAAAAAGTTATCCTTTTCATCAATTTGAACTAAAAATTCATCAGCCGCACGCTTGGCTAATTGTGCGGTTTCATTTATACATCCCTTCATTTGCTCGGCACAAGTTACAAATGCTCTAATTGCTTCATGGACTTCACCGGATTTTATAGCAAAATTAAGAATAAGATTCATTATGTTTATATAAGCATCAATCATATTCTGCAATAATATGCCTGTGTCATTGTAATAATATGCCACTTCTTCAATATAATCGTCATCTACTATGATTTTTTTATAAGACATCATTTTCACTCCCCATTTAAGTTTCTAATAACTTTCTAAGCTCAGACTTTAAATATGAGATGTTGTCGTTGCAAGACCGAATTTTTGCCCGGTATGAATCAATTTCATCCAGCATATTTTGTATCTTGGAGTTTATCACTGTTTTGACATTGTCCAGTCCATTATAAGCGTTAAGGAAGTCATTACCCGTCAGTAATTGCTGCATACCTTCATAATATTTAGAGACAATTTTAGCACTCACACGGTTTTCCTTAACATTCTCCAGTGTGTTTTTTCTTTTTGATTGGTGCATTTCAAATTCCCTTTGGTAAGAACTATATTTTGATTTCAAATCCTCTAATTCAGAGATATCTTGCTCAAGTTTTTTTATTTTTGAATAGTACAAATCTATGTCCTTTTCATACTGATATATTTTGTTTCTTATATTTGATTCCGACATTTACCGTGAGTTATAAAGCCTTATAACTCCTGCCCCCTTTCGTATAAAGAAATTAATTATAAATCACTTGTGTTTTTATATATGTTAAATTATATAGATGATTTAGTTCTGATAGTTAATTAATTTTATTTCAAAATTATACTATAAAATATTTAGATTTGCAATTTAATTATTTAGAGGATACACGGTAAAAGCATGAACCCATCTCCTGCCAATACTCTCACAAGAGAGTTTTTTAAAATGCCATTTCAGCATTTAATATTCAGGCAAGAAAATCATTTTTTAAGAAATGCCCCCGGGATTACTAAGATATGGCGTGTG
>JAAYTO010000210.1 GCA_012523755.1 Clostridium sp.
AATTATAAATTTGCAACTTTAACAGGTTCTTCGAATATACCTCGTTTCACCTCGGTTGCAGTCATATGCTTGGCGTTAAACCTTTCTGTCAGGTAATTGCAAGCATCCCATGGATTAACCTTTTCTCCGCAGGTAAATACATCTACAGCAGCATATCCTAATTCAGGCCACGTATGAATTGCAAGATGGGATTCGGATATAACTACTACACCGCTTACCCCCTGAGGACTGAATTTGTGAAATGCGACTTCCCTAACTTCAGCACCAGCTTCGAGAACAGCTTCAACCATAATTTTTTCAATCAAATTGCGGTTGTTAAGAATTGCCGCATCGCATCCGTATACTTCTGCCAATATATGACGGCCCAAAGCATTCATTTCTTTTCCCCCCTTCAATTTTAAAAAATTATCAACAACCTTTCTAAAATTTGAAATTTGTCAATTTCAACAAAAACTATTTTAGCACGTTTGCCTTAAATGTCAATAGAAATTTCGAATATTTTTTATATTTCATGCTTATGTTAAATTACTGGAATTATTCTTTCAAATTCTTCATTTTTATATGTATTTATCGTGTTTACAATGAAATCAGTTCTATTTTGATGAAGAAAGGTGAAGAAAAACAAAAGCCCATTACATATTGTAACAGGCTTTTTTATAAACCGGTTCTGTCATATACTTCAAGATCATTTTACCGCTATGAATATACGGTGGTTTTAAGACTCAGTTGCTTTTGAAATTATATCTCCTAATGTTATGCTCATGTCTTCCTTGTGTTCACTAGGTTCTACATCAGCATTTTCAACAGATTCACCTTCAGCATTTTTAGCTTGTGCCTCTTCGCTCTCAGGAGGATCTATTGGCTGTACTTCTTTTATGCTAAGGCTTATTTTTTTGTTTTCAATATCCATTTCAACAATTTTGGCATCAACTTTCATTCCAATTTCCAGAACATCACTTGCCTTTGCCAAACGCTTTGTTGATATCTGTGATATGTGCACTAAACCATCAACACCCGGTTCCAGTTCAACAAACACTCCAAAGGGAGCAAAACGTAGAACCGTTACATTAACGATATCTCCAACATTATATTTCTGTCCTGCTTTGTACCATGGGTTGTCCTCCATTTTTCTATATCCCAATGACACTTTATTCTTTTCTTTATCAAATTCTAAAACATTTACTTCAACAGTGTCTCCAACTTTTAATATTTCAGAAGGGTGTTTAACTCTTGACCATGAAAGCTCAGATATGTGAACAAGACCGTCAACTCCTCCAATATCAACGAAAGCACCGAAATCTGTAAGGCTCTTGACCACACCTTTAAACACTTTTCCTACTTCCATGCTATTCCATGTGTTGTTTGCAAGGCTGGCTTTTTCTTCTTCTATGAGTACTCTTGCAGAACCCACCAGTTTACGTTTCTTTTCATTAAACTCAATAATTCTAAGAGTAATACTCTTTTTAAGAAACTCATTCAAATCCTTTACAAACCTATCACTTACCTGAGAAGCAGGTACAAATATGTTTATGCCCTTTGAATTGGCAATGATACCACCCTTTACTACCTCTTGAACATAGGCCTTTACAGGAGTCTTGTCTTCATAGGCTTTAACTATCTCATCCCAGTTCTTTGAAGCATCTACCCTTTTCTTTGAAAGCTTTACATTGCCTTCCCCATCATTAATCATTAGAACTAGAACTTCGATTTCGTCCCCTACCTTTACTTCATTTTCAATTTTAAAGTCGGGATCATAGGAATATTCTTCTAAAGATATAATTCCATCGGCCTTATAGCCCAAATCAACAAAAACCTCGTTGCTGTTAAAGCCTATTATTTTTCCCTTTACAGTATCCCCCGATTGTATTCTTACAAACGAGTCTTCAAATGCATTGGCGAAATCTATGTCACCATCTTTTTCTTTTAAATCGACCATTTCCTGATTGTTTAATTCACTCATTTTTTTAATAACCTCCTCAATTACCCAGTCCGGTGTAGAAGCTCCGGCAGAAATACCTATTTTTTTAATTTTTTTTATATCTACCGGCGGAATGTCACCGATAGTTTCGACTTTATACGTATAATCACAATGCTTTTTACAAATGTCATAAAGTTTTTGGGTATTGGAACTTTTTGCCCCCCCAATTATTATCATTATGTCTACCTGCTTGGCTATTTCCTCTGCTTCATTTTGTCGCTTACTAGTAGCACTACATATCGTATCAAATTTTGTGATATTTTTAAATTTATTTTTTAAAACTTCATTTGTAGTTTGCCATGTTTCTTTTGTGATAGTGGTCTGAGCCACAACACAAACTTTTTCATCACTTTCGGTAAGCTCTTCTGCATCTTTTGCACTGTTGACAATATGTGCACTATTGTTACACCAGCCATTTATCCCAATGACTTCAGGATGTTTTTTGTCACCTATAATTATTATCCTATAACCTTCTTCATACTTCTCCTTTACAAGAGTATGAATTTTTTTTACGTATGGACATGTAGCATCTTCCAAAATCAACCCCTTATTATAAATCTTTTCATATATTTCTGGTGTAACACCGTGAGCTCTTATAACAATATGACCTTCATTATCTATGTTATCAATGTCATCCACCGCTTTTACACCTTTAGATTCAAAAAATTCTACCACTTGCGGGTTGTGAATAATAGGACCAAAGGTGTAAATAGAATCCTTTTGATTCTCTAAAAGATTGTAAACGGTTTTAACAGCATTGCTAACTCCAAAACAAAAACCAGCGGATTTTGCAACTATAATTTCCAAATTATCCTTCCTCCAAAAGCAAATAAACCTTTTTCATTATTCCTTCACTTATTTCGACCAACTCATTATTAGTATATTTCTTATCTTTATCCAAATCAAGAGCAAATGGTTTTCCAAAAACAATTTTTATTTTACTGAAAAGGCGGTATTTTCCTTCCACGGCAACAGGAAGAATCGGTGCTCCGGTTTTTTGAGCCAGTAATGCAGCCCCCGGTTTAACCTTTACTGTTTTTCCATGCTTATGCTTAAGCCTGGTACCTTCCGGAAAGATCCCAACAATATGGCCATCATTAAGGAGGTTTATAGCTGTTTTAATTGCTTCAACATCAGCTTTTCCCCTTCTAACAGGAAATGCTCCCAACTTTTTTATAATACGGGACAGTAAAGGATTTTTAAATAGCTCTGATTTAGCCATATAACGTACCAAGCGTTTTATTTTATAGCCGATAAAAAACATATCCAATTCTCCGACATGATTGGCACACAAAATAGCAGCCCCTTTTTCGGGCACATTTTCTATTCCAATGACCTTTACCCTATAAAACAATAAAAAAACTATTTTTAAAAATGCTTTTCCAGTTTTAATAAACATTGTTCTCTACATACTCCATTATCTTCTTTGCAACCTGTTCTATATTCATATTCGTGGTATCTATTTCAATAGCGTCAGCAGCTTTAGATAGTGGTGCAAATTCTCTGCTGCTGTCATTTTTATCCCTGTATTCAATATCCTTTTTTACGTCCTCAAAAGACACATTATGGTTATTATTCGATATAAGTTCATTATACCTTCTTTTTGCCCTTTCTTCCACTGAAGCCGTAAGAAAAAACTTAAATTCAGCATTGGGCAGTACATATGTACCTATATCCCTGCCATCCATTACAACACTGCTTTTGGATGCTATTTCCCGTTGAAGTTCCACCATCTTAAGCCTAACCTCCGGTATAACTGCCACATTGGAGGCACCGATGGAAACTTCGGGAGTTTTAATAAATGAGGTTACATCTTCATTGTCTAATAAAATCCTCTGTGATTCTCCGGAATATACTACCTTTAAATCAATATTTTTGACGAGTTCTGAAACCTTTTCACGATCCAGTGTATCGATACCTTCCCTGATTGCCTTTAAGGCAACAGCCCTATACATTGTTCCAGTGTCAAGATAGAGAATTTTTAATTTTTTTGAAATAATCTTTGAAATTGTGCTTTTTCCTGCCCCAGCCGGGCCATCTATTGCAATTGCAATTTTCTCTTTTTTGTCCATAACGTTACTCCTGAATCAATATAAGTTTATTTATATAGTTAACTATTCTCCAATATCCGGTCTCAAAACTTTTGCACCGTTTGTATATATATGCTTTATGTCTTTCTTACCTTTTTCGCTGTTCACATGCATCATTATACGGATGCATTTTTTTAAGCTGCCTTGAACATTTATCTCATTCATGCACATAAGTGCAGTGCTTGTCCAGCCTATATTTCTTGCGGCAACAGCTGGAAAAGCCTTGTCCAAGTCCTGGGTAACTGTAAAAATTATACTTATTATGTCTTCTTCATGAAGCTCATTCCTCTTAGCCATTTCCAGAAGAAGCTTTTGTGTTTCGGCAATAATTTCATCTGAATTATTGTTTTCTACGGTTGTTGCACCTCTAACCGCCAAAACCATTGATGATTCCTCCATTCTACCATTCTACTTAAACAACCCTGTGACCGAGACCTATGGATACCTCATTTAAGTGAAGCAATCCAATCCCGAAAAAAACTGCCACAGAGACGTGACTTTTATAGCGAGCAATGCCGATCTTTCCACCTACATTAAGCCCCAATGCTTTTGGCATTATTTGCGAAAGAGCTTCCCTTGTTGCTCCGGCAATAGCACCTTCTTCAACATGGTTATCAATAATAACCCCTTCTCTTTTAGACGAAACAACAGCCCTTTCTATTATCTTCATAACAGAATTAGTGAACTCACCGCCATAATTTACTGCTGCAGCATGTATTCCAAGCTTCAAATATTCTGCTTGAAGATGTTTTTCCTCTGCCCTGTCCGTAGAAAGAGCAAGCCTGATTGCCGCTGATGCAATTTCCTTGCTGCCAAATCCTTCGTTTCTATTAACTTCTTTAGTCATATCTTCCTCTTTTAAATACCTTTACAGGCTTTTATTTTGTGCCAGCCAAAATAGGCACTACTATATTATACTGTAATAATAAATTTAAAACAATAAAAAAATTATTCGATTATAATTCTTGTTAGTTGTTTCACATTGGAATTGACTTTTATTCGCTTTCCTATGTCATTGCTTATAATATTAGTGCTCGCTGAAACAATCTCAACCTCAGATTCACTGGCGAGGCTCCCGTCAATTGAAATAACGTCACCGTGCTTAACTTTAATGTTTATTAACTTTTGAGAGAATGCAGCCACCTCATCGCCGTTTACAAGAAGCTTCAAGTCTTCATTCAAATCTTCATTGCATAAAGCAACGGAAATCTCTCCTTGGCTGTACAGATATTCCTCGTACTGTAAAGGACTCCCCTCAAGCCCTGTGTCACCAGTAAAAAAGGTTCTGATTGACGGATTCATCATAGCTGCCTGAACCACGATGAGAGATACAAACAAAAACACAAATAAAAAAAATAGAACCCTTTCAAATCTCGCTCCGGGGTTTACGGACTTTGCTTTGGAACGCTTTTGTTTTTTACCTGCACTAAATACTACAACTTTCATAGACATCACTCCCCATGTTTTTATTGAAGTTACTATAGAATAATATGCACAACCTCAATAAAAAATACACCTTGCAATTTAACTTGCTTCACAATGTTTCTTCCACATTTATCTTAACTAATTAGACTTGTGCAGTAAAATGTAAGACTTTATGCAGCAACCCCTAATTTGGCAACTACATCATCAAGACATATCCCTTTTTCTGCACAAGAGTATGCAAACTTGGCAATACAGACCATAGTAAAAAATCTCTCTAAAAAGATTAAAGGAAATGAAAATGAACTTAAGAAAAATGATGCTTTAAAGAAACAACTAAAAGCAGAATTTGATGATTTAGGAATATTTGCTTATCCATATATTAATGAGGAAATAAAAGCAGGTAATAATGGTTTTGAAAATATAGGGATAAATAAAATAAGCGATGAAGAAAATGAAAAAATTAAAAAAGTAATTCAGAAATTAAAGGATATCAGAGAAAAGAAATAAATTACGTTCAATGAGCCTGGAATATTAACCAGGCTCATTTTTTATGGTTATATCAGAAAAATTTTATATTTATCCTAATTAACTAAAATAGTATTCAGAAGTTAGCAGTTCATACCAGCTATGTATCCTGTGGAGAATGCTATGGTCAGGTTAAAGCCCCCGGTATAGGCATCCACATCAATGACTTCACCGGCAAAATAAAGTCCTTTTATTATTTTTGATTCCATTGTAGAGGGATTTATTTCATCCGTAGATACCCCTCCCGCTGTCACAATGGCCTCCTGAATAGGTCTTGAGCCGGTAATTTTCAATGTAAGATTTTTGAGGAGTTTTACCAAGTTCCTTCTTTCTTCTTTTTTAATCTGATTTACAAACTTGTCGGGCTCAATATCCGACAAACCAATAATAACCGATATCATTTTTTTAGGCAGCAGTTCATCCAAAGAATTTTTAAATTGCTTTCTGGAGTATTTCTCAAAATCCCTTATTATTCTTTCGTCAAGTTTTTCCTCTGAAAGTGCAGGCTTTAGATCAATAACAAGCTTGACATCTTTATAACCATAATCCAGTATATGTCTGCTGGCACTCAATATGACAGGGCCGGAAACCCCAAAATGAGTAAACAGCATCTCACCGAAATCCGAATATATTTTTCTTCCCTTATTGTTTATAATCTGAATGGAAACATTTTTAAGAGACAATCCTTGAAGATCCTTTACCCATGTTTCTTCTGTGATTAACGGCACCAGCGAAGGTCTTAAGTCTACAATAGTGTGTCCCAGTGCTTTTGCCATGGCATAGCCGTCGCCCGTCGAACCCGTGCCGGGATAGGATGCACCGCCTGTGGTAAGTACCACCGAATCGCAGTATACAGTCGTCCCGTCTTTTAAAACAACAGCCTCAACCGTATTGTTTTTTGTTTTTATTTCTTTGACGGGTGAGTTCAATTTCAAGTCGACGTTGTATTTTTTTAAAAACTTCAAAAGTGCATTGTTGACATCCTTTGAATTATCGGATACGGGAAAAACCCTTCCGCCCCTTTCCACCTTAGTCTTAAGACCTAATTTCTCAAAAAACTCAATCAAATCACGGTTGGAAAAGGTGTAAAAAGCTGAATATAAAAAATTCCCATTTCCGGGAGTATTCTCGATAAGTCCTTCAATATCAGTATCATTAGTAATATTGCATCGACCCTTTCCCGAAATAAGAATTTTTTTACCAATCCTGTCGTTCTTTTCGAAAAGGGTTACATCAAGTCCGCGGTTTGAGGCTTTGCCCGCCGTCATCATGCCGGCAGGTCCGGCTCCAATTACAACAACCTTTTTTTTCATTCTTTTAATCTCCCACTATAATAAACTATAAATATAATTTCCAGTATTATTACCGTTTATTAATTAGCATTTCTCAAAACACTTTTATTCATGATCCAGTGTTTCATACACCTTATACTCGTCCCAGATTTTTTCAAGATTTTCAAAGGTGTCATAGATATGCTGTTTTCTTTTGAGTCCTACAGCAACAATAAGTGCATTAATCACACTCAAGGGTGCAACCAAAGAATCCACAAAAGACGCCATATCACTTCTGGCAGTAATAACATGATCGGCATTTTCGGCTAAAGGCGAGTTAAGGTTATCGGTAATTGCCACAACGGTAGCCCCCTTATTTTTGGCAAAACGCATAGCATTTACTGTCCGTTTTGAATATCTCGGGAAGCTTATTCCTATAACCACATCCTCTTTAGAGGCATGAATTATTTGCTCGAACATTTCACTAACACTTGTGGTGTGTACAAGCCTGACATTATCAAAAATCAGATTGAAGTAGAAGCCTAAAAAGCTCGCTAAGGGTGCAGAGCTTCTAACTCCCAAAATATAAATCGTTTTTGCATTAAGAATGCTTTCAACTATATTATTAAAGTTGCTCTGATCAATTTCTTCCAAGGTATGCCTAATTTTATTCATATCCTCCTGAAGTACACTTTTTAACAGATTATCTTCATTAATCCTGTCGGAGGATATCTTTATCCTCTGGACAGACGTAAGCTTGCTTTTATTAAGCTCTTTTAAGACCTTTTGAAGTTTGGGATAACCGTCAAATCCTATTTCATTGGCAAATCTTACCACCGTTGACTCGCTCACTCCAACTTCATCTCCCAGTTTTGCAGCAGTCATATAAGCTGCCCGGTCATAATGGTTTATGATAAAGTTTGCAATAAGCTTTTGACCTTTACTGAAATCCGCCATGCGGGATTGAATTTTTTTTATCAAATCGTGATTTTTATCCATTGTATATTCCCCTTATGTCTCATAAATTGAAATTATCATTTCTTCATCTTTCTTCGAAAGCCCAAAAATTAATTTTTTGTCTTTAAGGTTTTTATTTAAAAAATCTACTACTTTATATAACTCAATATTTGAATTGACTGTTAATTTTGCTTTTAACTCCAATTTATCCTCCAGTTCCATTGTTCTCCTCCAAAAGTATTTTTATCATATTTAATATTACAATTATAAAATGCGAAAATCAAGCTGTATTTAATATGACAAAATGTTCGTGCTTGTTATATGTTGTTTTCCCCAATCAGCATCTGTATCTTTTCTTCCGTCTCGTTTTTTATTTTATTCCCACTTTTTCTCTTTAGAATTTTCATGATGGATATACCCTATAACCAAGGGTAATCTTTCTAAATGAGCTAATTATTCAAACTTTAATGCAACATGATTTAACAATTCATAAGATGTTAACATAAACTGATATTGTAAGTTAATCTTTTTATAAGGAGGCATTAACCATGCTCTCAAGCATTGAATTTATAAAACAATCCTTAGGTTTACATCTTTATTTTGCAAGGATTATGAAAGAACACTCATTTTTCCTTGAAGCAGGATTTACGCCGAGGGATACGAACTTTGTCCAGCGGGCGGATGATTTTCGCAGGGAATTTGACAGGCTTCTAGGAGAAGCTATTTCTCTTTCCAATGGTGTTGTTAGTCCTGAGGTTCTTCAATCCGGTGAGGTAATAACACCTTTTACTTTAAATGCAGAAAGGGTAACCACATTTTTTACAGGGGTACAAATACCAATTCAACTGACACAGGCAGAAGCTGGACTGGCGGCCTGTGATATAAAAACAGTCAATCCTATGCTTGAACAATGCGTATTTGTGCTCAATCAAAAGGCAATAAAGGCAACCGCTGCATTGATACAGTTTAAAAAGAATATTTTATCCAATGTTTTATGCTGCAGAATGTTTACATTCAATTATCCCTTGTTAATTATTCACATAACCCGTGAAGCAGAATTATATCTTCAGCAGCTTAAAAGACTCCAAAAAAGAGAAAGGATAAATCTGAGAAGAGAAGCCTTGGATTTAGAATTTTTCTGGAACAGGCAAATGGCAGAACACGCTAAGTTTATCCGGGGTTTGCTTGACCCTACGGAAGAGAATTTGATCAGCCAGGCTCATGATTTTGGAAATGAGTTTGATAAATTGACAGCAAAAGCTAAGGCGGCAATGGAGTCAACTGTTTTATCGGCTAAAGTTACTGATGAAAGCTTAATAGCTACTGAGGACTTACGGAACTTCAAAGCACAAGGCACGAAGGGGATTCTTGCATGCCAAGTCAGATCAATTATTATACCTCTGTTGGGTGATCATGTCTTGCGTGAAGCAAATCATTATTTGCGTTTGCTCAAAATGTTTGAAGAATGCAAATAAGATAAAATATGTATGTTTATATTTCAAATTATAAGAAATACTATACATCAAGGTGGAGCAAATGATACAAATTGACGATGCAGGCAGTGGAAGCTTTGTCGGTGGAACCTGTATTGGGTTCTACCGACCTGAAACAAATGAATATTTTTTCGAAATAATTCCTGTGGAACTATATAACAAGGAGAATTTTAAAAAAAAGCTTTATCTCGATGCAGTGGTGAGCATAGCCGAGGAAGCGTTTAAAGCATTAAAGGTACATAAGAGTGAAACGGTGGAAATATGTCGGGGATATATGTTTGAAAAGCTCAGGCTCTGGCTTGACGCCAAAGGGTGCTGTTGGTATACAACACATATCAGTGGACGGTTTCAGGAGATTGTGGAACATAATTTTTTACTGTATACGGTAAGGCTTGGGGTACCTGAACCCTATTTAAAATATACAAAGTATCCCTTTCATTTTCACAAGCTTCTGCGGTGGGTTTTTGCCGATTATGATAACAGAATAGTCAATTGTAAAACCGGTTGGCAAAGCTGGGCAAAATATGAAGGAGTAAAACCAAATATTTATGATGATATAATGGACCACTCCCATATCTTTTGCTTAAAATGCGGAAAGCATATAAAAAAAGGAAGTAAAATAAAGACATTAAAGTTTGTAAGCAACAGAGAGCATTTTGTTTATCTTCACAGGAATTGTTAATAAGGAAGGTGAAGAAAAATGTGGAAGGAATATTGTGAAGCAAGTTGTAGCCGTCTGTTAATGAGACGAGGAAAGGGAGAGCATCCACGGCAGTGATTATATAAAAAAGAGGGCGTCTGCCCTCCTTCTTTAAACCGGATGTACCTTGTTTTCGTAATCAACCATATCCGGGTCTATTTTATACTTTTGTGCCTTTCTGAATTCGAAGAACTTTTTGGCAACCTGCGGGAACAGTGCATAAGACAGAATGTCTTCATCCTGCTCTAAGTACTCCTTCATTTCATTTTTAATATTTTTCAGCTCAGGTTTAATAAAGTCGGCAGGTCTTGCCGTAATTGGCTTCTCACCATTTAAAATCTTCTTTTGTATTTCAGGGTTTATAGGTGCCGGTGTTTTGCCGTATTCACCCTTAACCAAAGCCTTGGACTCTTTTGGAACCATTTTGTACCGCTCGCCGGTTACAACATTTAACACCGCTTGGGTACCGACAATCTGACTTGACGGTGTAACCAAAGGTGGGTATCCGAAATCCTCCCTTACTCTCGGTACTTCCTTCAAAACCTCTTCAAACTTGTCTAGGGAATTGGACTGCTTTAACTGAGATACAAGGTTTGAGAGCATTCCGCCGGGTACTTGGTATTTGAGAGTATTTACATCAACTCCCATAACTTTTACATTTAATAGCCCTTTTTCGATATACTCTTCTTTTAACGGTTTGAAGTAGTCGGCAATTTCACTCAATTTATCCAAGTCAAGCCCTGTATCATAAGAGGTGTCTTTAAGTGTTGCAACAAGAGGTTCGGTTGGAGGCTGTGAGGTTCCCATAGCCATTGGAGAAATAGCACAGTCGACAATATCACAACCCGCTTCAATTGCTTTCAAATATGTCATGGAAGCAACACCACTGGTATAGTGGGTGTGAAGCTGTATAGGTACTTTAATGTTTTTCTTTAAAGCCTTTATAAGGTCATAGGCTGCGTAAGGAACCAATAATCCTGCCATATCCTTAATACATATGGAATCAGCACCCATATCCACAAGGCGTTTTGCATCCTTTACGAAAAGATCTAGGTTGTGTACAGGGCTTATGGTATACGAAACCGCTGCCTGTGCGTGCCCGCCCTCTTTCTTGCACGCCTTGATAGCTGTTTGAATGTTTCTGGGGTCGTTTAAGGCATCGAATATTCTTATGATATCCATCCCATTGGCAATTGCCTTTTGCACAAAATACTCGACAACATCATCGGCATAGTGCTTGTAACCCAGTAAGTTCTGTCCTCTCAAAAGCATTTGAAGCTTGGTTTTCTTGCAGTGCTTTTTTATAGTTCTAAGTCTTTCCCAAGGGTCTTCATTTAAAAACCTTAAGCAGGAATCAAAGGTTGCTCCTCCCCAAACTTCCAATGAGTTATAGCCAATATCGTCAAGCTTTTCTATTACTGGTAACATTTCTTCTATTCGCATTCTAGTAGCAATAAGAGACTGATGAGCATCTCTTAGTACCGTCTCAGTTATTTTTACCTTAGCCATCTATCTTTACCTCCTCTTTAATAACATAAAATAACACAATCTGCGTATAAGCTTGTTCATTATTTCAATGAAAGCATCACATCTCCGACATTAACAGATGAGCCTTGGGATACATTAACTGAAGCAACGGTAGCGTCATTTGGTGCTAAAATCTCATTTTCCATTTTCATTGCTTCGAGTATTAGAAGTACCTGACCTTTCTTCACAGCATCACCAGCATTAACATTAACTTTTAAAATTGTACCGGGCATAGGCGACTTTATTGTAGTCGCACCAGAAGGTACTGCCGTATCAGCTTTTGCAGGAGCCGCTTTTGGTGCCGGGGCAGCTGCTGGAGCCGGAGCCGGAGCTGGAGCTGGTGACGGTGCAGCCATTGGAGCTGACTGGCTTAGTGTAACCTGCGGTTCTGACACCACTCCGTTTTTGATTTCCTCAACTTCCACTTCATACTGACTTCCATTTACTTTTATAAGAAATTTTTTCATATTTAATCCTCCTTATTAATTAAAAATATTACATACTTCTTTCGATTCTTTCAATCCTTCCGGTAGTTGACCATACCGGAGAGGTTTGGGATATTCTTTTAAACGATTTTACTACAAGTCTGTAATCCGGTCTTGTTTCAAACGCTGTTATTGCGGCCGTTATTGCCAGAATAATTTCTTCATTTATATGTTCTTTCATAATATCCTCCTTTAAGAGAAACTATATATTATAAAGGTATGTTTCCATGCTTTTTGGCCGGTCTGTTCTCCCTCTTGCTCGCAAGCATCTCGAGAGCACTTATCAGTCTTATTCTGGTTGAAGCCGGGTCTATTACATCATCCACATAGCCCCTAGCAGCTGCTATATAGGGGTTGGAGAATTTATCCCTGTATTCTTCAATTCTCTTGGTTCTTGTAGCTACAGGATCGTCGGCTTCTTTAATTTCTTTTCTGAAAATTATATTGGCTGCACCCTCCGGCCCCATAACCGCAATTTCTGCCGAAGGCCATGCAAATACCATGTCAGCTCCAAGGTGTTTGCTGTTCATGGCAATATATGCTCCTCCATATGCCTTTCTAACAATGACATTTATTTTGGGAACAGTAGCTTCTGAGAAGGAATAAAGGAGTTTGGCACCATGCCGTATAATTCCGTTATGTTCCTGATCTACACCAGGTAAATACCCCGGTACGTCGGTAAAGGTTATTATCGGAATATTAAACGAATCACAGAAGCGTACAAATCTGGCTGCTTTATCCGATGAATTTACATCCAGAACGCCTGCGGAAAACTTAGGCTGATTTGCTATTATGCCCACCGTGCCCCCGTTCATTCTACCAAAGCCTATGATAATATTTTTAGCAAAGTGTTCTTGTATTTCAAGGAAATCACCGTTATCTACAACCGACGCAATGATTTCCATCATGTCATAAGGCTTGTTTGAGTCATCGGGTATGACTTCCAAAAGGTTTTCATTGATTCGGTTCATGTCGTCTTGTGCGGTATAAATAGGAGCATCTGAAAGATTGTTATCGGGAAGGAAATCTATGAGCCTTTTGATTTTTTCAATGCATTCCTTTTCATTGGAGCTCTTAAAATGTGCAACACCGCTTATTGAATTATGTGCATCTGCACCGCCAAGTTCATCAAAAGTGACATCCTCACCGGTAACAGCCTTTATTACCTGAGGACCGGTTATAAACATCTGACTGGTCTTTTCCACCATGAATACAAAGTCGGTTATTGCGGGAGAATATACTGCCCCACCGGCACATGGTCCCATAATCACCGATATTTGAGGTATTACACCCGATGCAAGAGTGTTCCTGAAGAAAATATCTCCAAACCCTTTAAGGGCATCAATTCCTTCCTCAATTCTAGCACCGCCGGAGTCATTGATGCTTATAAAAGGTACCCCCATTTTCATTGCCATGTCCATTACTTTTGTAATCTTTTTAGCGTGCATTTCTCCCAAGGAGCCCCCGATTACGGTAAAATCCTGGGAAGAAATGAATACCAGACGTCCGTTAACAGAACCGTATCCCGTTACAACACCGTCTCCAGGCACCTTTTTCTTTTGCATATCAAAGTCAATGCTTTTTGTTTCAACAAACGCATCAATCTCAACAAAGCTGTTTTCATCAAATAATGCTTCGATTCTTTCCCTTGCAGTCATTTTGCCGGATTCATGCTGTTTTGTAATTTTTTCTGCTCCCCCACCCTGTTCCAATTGAGCTTTTTTTTCATGGAGAAGGCTTATTCTGTCTACTCTGTCCATCAATTTTCCACCTCTTATTTTAAAATTGTTAATAATAAGTAGTTGTACATTTGAGTATACTGCTATTTATCTGTCAATCCCAATTATTAACTTGATTATTGATTTCTTTAAGCATTATTATATGATATTATTACCAGGTTATAATTAAAATAAATTATATCTTACTTTCTCGTATATTGCAATAATTTTCCCAATTCTTTTATAACATATAACAGCTTTTTAAGAGCAAAGTTAGTTAATGGAACAATAATGTAATTATTTAATTAAAACGCTATATATTTTTAGCTATTTTAGTCAGATATATGCCAATTTACTATCTAGAAACTTCTTTTTTTATCCGATACTTAATAATAGATAATATTTTTAAAGGCAGGGTGGTTTTATGTCAAAAAATACACCTCCACAAAGCGATTCGAATATTTTCTGCAAAGTATCGATTAATAATGACGGAAACTGGATTTATGGAATTATTACCTATATCAACCTTGATAAAAATATTGCAGAGGTATTTTTGCCTGCGAGATTCTTTAAAAAACATTTGAAAGAAGGAAATAAAGTACTGGTTAAGGCAATAAACGATAACAACGAAACACTGTTTTCCGGAAGCATTACAAGAAAAGTAATTTCAATAAGAAAACAGGCAGTTACCATACAGCTCGACAGTATTATGAGCTTTGAAAACAAGAGAAACTTCGAGAGATTTTATGTAAACTACCCCTGCAAGATCCGGGAAGAAAACAGTATTGCTTATATGGCAACGCTTGCAGATATAAGCTTTAAGGGTGGACTGGTTTATACGGAAAACTTGCTGGAAGAAGGCAAAAACGTTATCGTGGACGTCTATTTAAATCCAAGCATGACTCTGACCTTTTCGGGCAAAGTAGCCCGAAAACTAAAGGACAAAAACAGGGGATACTGCTATGGAATTGAGCTTATCAAAATAGATGAAGAAAACAGTATTCTGCTAAACGAAGTAATAGAGTGTCTTGTAAGTAAAAGGGAGCAAATCGCCTACGAATGGAAGGTGTTTAAGAGGTTCAAATATGCTATTTATGCTATATCCATACTGGGTATTTTCATGACTGTATTTTCCATTTTTATAACAGAAGTCCTGTGAACACTAAAGTTTTTCAATACAAACCAATATGGGAGGACAGTTTGCTTGGTTTATGAATTCATTCTTCATTACAATATACTCTTTTTGGTCTATGCCGGTTAAAAACTCCAGAACCCTTTCCTTTTCTTCAAAGCCGCTGTCGCCTCCGTAATAAATGACAACAACAATCACGCCCCCTTTAACAAGGAGATTCATAGCTTTTTCTATTGCTTGTATGGTTGTCTGGGGCTTTGTTCCGATTTTGTGGTCACCTCCGGGCAGGTAACCTAAGTTGAACATAACAGCTTTAACGGGCGTATTGATGTATTTATCCATGTTCTCATGCCCATCTTTTATTAACTCAACCCTTTCCATAAGACCAAGCTCGTTTATTCTTTTTTTAGTGTTATATAATGCCCTGTCCTGTATATCGAAACCGAAAACCTTGCCCTTTTCCCCCACCAGACCGGCTAAAAATGCGGTATCGTTACCGTTTCCGCAGGTGGCATCCACTACGGTATCGCCCTCTTTTACAAACAGCCTTATATAATCATGGGATTGCCCGAGAGAATTCTTTATTGTCTGCATAATTCAGCCCACCACCATAATAACGTCTCTTATGATTTTTGCAGCAATTAAAGCCGTTCTGTCCGAAGGATCGTACGGAGGAGAAACCTCAA
The DNA here is from genome assembly GCA_012523755.1 of Clostridium sp. GTDB lineage: Bacteria > Bacillota > Clostridia > Acetivibrionales > Acetivibrionaceae > Hungateiclostridium. The sequence continues at coordinate 15,988 of JAAYTO010000210.1, forward strand.
CAAGGTCAAATCCGACAATATTATGATCCTTCAAAAGATGTATTGATTGAAGCAATTCCTTTGAACTGATTCCTCCGGGTTCCGGTGTGCCTGTCCCGTTGGCATACGCGGGATCTAGAACATCTATATCAAGGGTTACATATAAAGGCCTGTTCTTAAACTTGTCAATACACTGTTTTAACGGCTCAATTACATCAAAAGTAAACATATTGGTGTTTTTGTGGGCAAACTCAAATTCATCCTTAGTGCCTGACCTTATACCAAACTGATATATGTTTTTACCGGGCATGAAATCAATAATCCGTCTTATGGCAGAAGCGTGGGAATTGGGGCAACCGAGATACCCCTCCCGAAGGTCAGCATGGGCATCGAAGTGAATAACCGCCAAGTCATCACCGTATTTTTCATATACCTTTTTTATAACCGGCACACTTATAAGGTGCTCTCCACCAATAAAGAACGGAAATTTATTATCATTGACTATTTCATCTGCAGCACTTCCTATCATTTCAAGGCTTTTATTCACATTTCCAATGGGAAGATCCAGATCCCCGGCATCATAAAAGGAAAACTCCGTCAGATCCCTGTCCATGTATATACTGTATTCTTCAATCCCTATGGACACTTCCCTGATTTTTTGGGGTCCAAACCTTGTACCGGGTCTGAAACTGCATGTAAAATCCATGGGAACGCCGACCAACACTATACCAGCCTCCCCATAGTTATTGGTACTTGCCATAAACTTTGTAGGCAATGTCATATTTCCATCCTTTAAGCTCATTGTGCCATACTCCTTCTAAAAAAATTATACAACCTAAAACCACCGGCTTAACAGCCGATGGTTTTCACCATGTTAAATCCTATTTATGTACGTATTCGATCTATTCATCCTATTTTACCAAATCCGCAACAAACTTCGGAAGGGCAAAAATCGATTTATGAATCTCTTTACTGTAGTATTTTGTGTTCATGTCCGTTATTGTGTTTATGTCGGTTTCTAAAGGATCGTACTTTTTAGACCCCATTGTAAAACTCCAATATCCGCTGGGATATGTAGGAATTGCACAGGTATAAAGCCTTGCTATGGGGAATATGGATTTTACATCCTTATAGACCTTTTTTATCAAATCTTTATGGAAAAAGGGTGACTCGGTCTGTGCAACAAAAATACCGTCTTCCTTTAATGCCTCACTAATAGCCTTGTAAAAGTCAACAGCAAACAAACCTTCAGCAGGACCTACAGGGTCTGTTGAATCAACGATTATAACATCGAACTCATTTTTATGCTCATGCACATATTTTATTCCATCGCCCACATTTACCACGACCTTATCATTTTCCAAAGCACAACTGATTTCGGGAAGATACTGTTTGGAAACCTCTATTACCCTTTCGTCAATTTCGCATAAAACTGCCTTTTCCACCGATGGGTGTTTAATTATTTCTCTTATTGTTCCTCCGTCTCCGCCACCGATAACCAAAACTTTTTTCGGGTTCTTGTGAGTGAACAGGGGTACATGGGTTATCATTTCGTGATAAACAAACTCGTCCTCAATCGTAGTCTGAACTGTGCCGTCTAAAACAAGCATTTTTCCGAACTGTTCGGTTTCTATAAGTGCCAGATCCTGATACTGAGTTTTTTCAGTATGATAAGTCTTCTTTGTCTTGCATGTTATCCCCACCGCCGGGGTCTGGAATTCGGTATACCAAAGATCCATTTTTGTCACTCCTGTCATAATAGTAAGAACCAGAACATATAATATTCTGCCCATTTTTTTCATTTGCCATTAATATTTTAAATAGGAAATACTGTTTTGTCAAAACAATTTTTTCATTTATTATGATATAATAAAATTTGGTTTATAGAGTCAAACTAAAATGACCGACCAAAACCGGACGGAGGTTGATGCTTAATGGATAATGAAAATAAATTACCGGAAGAAACTATAAACACTCCTGAAGAAAACTTGCAGGATAATGAAGAAAAAATGGATCTATCACAGGAAAGCCGGCATAATTTACAGGAGAATAAGAATGTTTCAATAGAAGAGCAATATGTACCGCAGCAACAAAAGCAGTTTACTCAGGAGAACCAACAGGTTCAAGAGCAAAAATTACAGGCTTTGGTTCAGTACAAAAGGCTTACGGGATGGGCAACCTTTATGGGGGTTTTTGCTGTTGTAAAAGGACTGGTGCTCTGTCTTGGAATTGTTACCGCCATTATAGGTGTACCTCTTATTATTGCGGGACTGAGACTCACTGGTGCGGTGGACAGCATGAAGGAATTCTCATATGCCAACGATGTAAACAAGCTTTCGGATATGGTTGACAAGCTAAACACGTATTTTAGAATATATGGAATCCTGACTCTCATCGGGCTGTTAGTCGGCTTTATATCATTGATAGCCCTAATCACTTATAGTATATATTCGGGAAACACAGTTTTGTTTTGATTTTAATAGATTTTTAGTTGAAGGATTCTATTTCTTTTGGAGTGAGGTTTCTCCACTTCCCTTCTTTGAGGTTTCCAAGAATAACTTTTCCAATGGAAATCCTTTTTAGCTTTATCACAGGGCAGCCGATTTTATCGCACATTTTTCTTACCTGCCTGTTTTTGCCCTCGTGTATTGTTATTCTTGTGATAGTTGTTTTGCTGTCACATTTTAAAATTACAAACTTTGCCGGAGATGTAATGTAATCATCGATTTTGAGTCCCTTTTCAAATCTTTCTATATCCTCTTTTTTGGGAACACCGTCCAGCACCGCTTCATAAACCTTCATAATTTCGTGTTTCGGATGCGTAAGCCTGTATGTAAAATCGCCGTCATTGGTTAAAAGAATTAAGCCGGATGTTTCATAATCAAGTCTTCCTACAGGAAAAACCCTTTCTTTTATATCAGAAACTAAATCCAGCACTGTTGGCCTTCCAAACTGATCCTTTGCCGAACTGATATACCCCACGGGTTTGTTCAAAGCGATATAAACCTTTTTTTCTTCTTTCTTGACGAGTTTGCCGTCAACCTCCACAGCGTCTTTTTCCGTCACCTTTATTCCCATTTCGGTAACTGTGATACCGTTTACCTTGACTCTTCCCTGTGCTATAAGTTCTTCAGCCTTTCGTCTTGATGCAACTCCGCATTCAGCAATGTATTTTTGAAGCCGTATTTCTTCCATAAAAATCAATCAGTCCTTTTTGAGTTTTCTTAGTATTATTTCCATTGAAACATTTTGTTAAAATCAAAGGTATTAGTGTAGCCTTCATTTTATATAGCCATGATTCCAGTATGATTTCACATAACTTTTCTTCTCTTTTAATGCTACTTATAAAATTATACCACATGACGGTAAATAAAAGGCAAAAGAAGCAAATTTATACCTTTACTTCTTTTGCCGCATTATATAACTTATTTTAGATTTTTCCTTAAGCTCCTATTATGCATCATTTAATACAATGCAATTGATACCGAAAATACATTCATAAAATAGATTAATTTACATGTAGAAACCTTTCCCCAATAATCGAATTATGACTCTACGGGGAATTTTTTTATTTTACGCAGTATGAACCGTTTAAGCAAAGACAAATCTGTTGAGTTTACCTCACCGTCACCGTTTACATCTCCGGCCTTTTCTCCATACTCGTACGGAAAATCCTTTATACGCCTGAGCAAATATCTCTTGAGAATTGTACAATCCGTTGAGTTTACCTCACCATCACCGTTTACATCTCCGTATACATAATTCTCAGGTGGCGGTGTAGGGTCAGACGGTCCTGTCCCGGAGGGGTCTTTTCCTGACACCAGAACGCCATCCTTGTATATAGGAATATTCTCTAAAGTCTTATAAGTATCACCTAAATCCTCATAAGAAAAATCATTCGAAGGATCCCAGAGTTCATTTTCATAATAATAAATACAGAACTGCACATAAGTTCTCGCATATACCGGATTGGGGAAACTTATTTCCACATAGTAAATGTTATTCTCTTTATCAAAGGGCTTAAGCTCAGATATTGTAGCATCTGCAGGCGAATAATACACTTTTGTAACAAATTTGGACAAATCAATGTCTGCCCCTGCATATTCCGACAAATCGACAAAATATCTGCAGGATAGACCGGACTCAAATTCCGGGGGCGTTGTAACAATATTATACATATTGAGATCAACTGTAATACCGGTTTCATCTTCTTCATATATTTTTGCGTCTGCATAGTATATTGTCGGCTCACCTTCAATACCGGGAGTATCTCCGGGCATTTGACCTTCTCCAAAATATTTTGACATACCTGCCAATGCACCCACAAGCCCGGCATTATAATCCAATCCCGTCTCGGAATAAACGTACTGATCTATATCATCAAAATATTCATCGTTTATATCTGCTCCTCCAACTAAAGCACCATATAAAATATGCCTTTGCGGATCGTTCTTTGTTTCGTCGGCCGGCTGTCCTTCAAGTCTTCCGCTTGCAGCTCTGTGATGCGGGAATTTGGGGTAATTGTCTCCAAAACCAACCACATAGGACATTTTATTGGGATTATCTCCAAGGATATAGTCGATTTGGCTCTTTGCGAAATCAAGGCAGCTCTTGTCCCCGGTATACTTATAGTACACCAACTGAACCATGCTCTCTGCAGCAGGATATTTGCAAACACCCCAGCTATCCAGGAACTTTATTCCTCCGGGAGAAGATTTTAGCCTGTTTTGCCAGTAATCCAAATGGTCTTCGGCAATTTCTTTATATATAGGCTTAGCGGAGAGAGTGGCAAGCTTTATAAATACACCGGTCAAAACATAGTCCCAGCATTGCGTCCAATTGTCGTTAAAGGAATTGCCGGCATCATCGCCAATCCTTTTTTCAACCATCAGCTTATCCACATTGTCCATGTATTCTTGCTCTCCTGTGGCAACATAAAGCCATACGGAGCCCCACATTAGTTCATCAAGATAATCCCTGGGAAGATAGTAACTTTGCCCTTTACTATTTCCTCTATAGGTCATACCGAACTCATAAATATCCTTTGCATAAGTAAGGCATTTTTCTGCATATTCCAAGTCCCTGTCTTTGTAATTTAAATACATAAGTGCCAATGCCGCTGCCGTATCCCCGGCAACATCCGAACCCGGATTTTCCGGTGTGGCCACATAATATGCAGGTCTGTCATAGGTCTGAAGCTCAGGTGGTCCCCAGTACTGGTGGTCCACATCTCCGTCACCTATTTGATAGTAAAACTTATTCTTTTCCGGATAGCATTTCATGAAGTAATCGCAAAAATGCTTTAAAATGTTTAGCATATACTCATCTTGTCCCTTTTCTATAAACACGTCTGAGAATTCATAGTAAGCCCAGGCAAGTGTTGATGCTGAAGCACATTGAGGCAATCCGAACTTAACGTGGTCTCCGCAGTCATGGAAGCCTCCCGTCAAATCGAGTCCCACATCCTTGCCGTCCTCAATATGACACGGACCACGCCATTTTATCCTGTTGTTTCCTGCGTCAGGACCGCACCAGTTGGCCTCGTAAAACAGAATTGATTTGGCAAACGCATCTACATAATTAAATTTTGGTTCTTCGGCCAGAACCGATATTGGAATTATTCCTGCCAGAAGAGCGGCAATCAAAACATATAAACCTATTCTTTTCATTATTTATTCCCCCAATTAACATTCTCAGTGTAAATTCCATTACACTTTTAATCAGTAAATTCCCTATAAATGACCCCTCTTTATCTATACCTTAATCTGCCTGTTTTTCTAAAAAGATTTTATTTTACGAAGGATATAACGTTTTATTAATGTAAGATCCGTTGAATCGACACTTCCATCCCTGTTAACATCTGCGGCTGTTAAAAAGTTAGGATCGGATCCTATGTCAATTTTCCTAAGTATATACCTTTTTAAAATTGTACAGTCTGTAGAGTTAACTTCACCGTCATAGTTCAGGTCACCTAATAAAATATCAATTGTTGTAACAGGCTCAACCCCATATTTGAGTTTATCTTTTATATAAGCAGTAATCTTGGTGTTATCACCTAAATCATCCGACATATTGGAATCATAGGAATAATCATCTGTCTGGTCATAATCAGCTGCACCATCAATTCTGAAAGGTATTGTTCCTGTGCTTCCTCCAGGTGCAATCTTACCTGCGTCCTCGCTAAAGGAGATTTCACAATACGAATCGGCACCCGGGACGGGGTTTTCTATCTTTTTGACAGTACCCTTTACATTTTCCGTTCCACAAGCTGCATAATCGCACACAAAGGTATTCTGTTCATTTCCATCACTGGTAAACCAGTATCGAACCTTGATATCCGATAAATTCACAGGAGTAGTTCCGGTATTCTTAATATTTATTGCAGCTCTTATAGTATTTTTCGCATCATCCTTAGCTCCGCACTTGTATGATACACTGATTGAAGCATTAATATCCGGAGTTTCATCAGGATCCTTTGTTGGAGTCGGTGTCGGAGAGAGTTTTGGCGGTTCTTCCCCGTAAGCTTTTACACCATCTAAATATACGGGCACATTCTTGCACACTTCAAATTCACTTGTAAGGCCTTTTCTGCTATAGTCATTGCTGGAATCCCAATGAGTCATATAATTCGAATCCTGTTTAACTCTAAAGGAAATCTGAAGCTCCCTGTCTCCATAAATTTTACTTCCGCTCCAGTCAAATTCAAAATAGTATGTTCCTGCATCATCCCATTTAAAAGGCCCTCTGTATGTAATGGGATCCTGCTGCATGGAAATTTGTTCATCATATTCAATTGCAAATATCACATCTTCTATACCCTGACCGTTTTCAATAAGCTCACTTATATTGAAGAAGTATTTTGCCATCATTCCTGTTTCATAATGAGGAGGTCGGCTTGATTCATTATGAATTCTTAATACAACTTGCGTACTGTCTTCAGTTTCACGGGCAACTTTTGCTTCACAGAAATAATCGTCGGTTCTTGGCTCTAAGGGCGGGAAATCCGAAATGGGTTCATGTCCCTGTCCATAATATTTATACAGCCCTGCAAGTGCTCCTACAAAGGCAGCGTTATAGTCAATCGTTACTTCATTATAAGCGTACTCGGTAGTTGAATCAATGTGATAATCATTTATATCAGGCCCTCCTGCAAGTGCTCCCCACAAAATGTGACGGTGCTCCTCAGGGTCGTTCATACTGTTGGTCTTTGAGCCGTGAGCCGCTCTGTGGTGCGGATGCTTTACAAAAGGCAGACCTTTTTCATAGCCGTAACCGACTATATATGAATAACCCATAGGGTTCCTTCCCATAAGGTATTCCATTGCACCCTTTGCCCACTCGCCGAAATCTGTCCTATCCGGATTGTTTTTCATGTATACAAGAGCAGATAATTGTGCAGCGGTATTGTAACGAGCAGATCCCCAACCGTTTATCATTGTGTATCCTGCAGGGGATGTTTTATAATAATTGGTATCATTAGGATCCTCGTGCGGGCATTTTCCGCCGGATAAATACTCAACATTCCACCTTGCGATAAAGTCGAACAATTCATTTTCAGGGAACAACTGGTTCAGTTTAAGGAAGGTTCCTCCCCATACGGCATCCCAACAGTGAACCCATGAATTATACCAGACATTCTGTTTAAAGGTTTCGGGTATTATCCTCTTCATATATCCAACATAGTTACCGGTTTCATCAACAGCGGTTATGTCATTTATGTATTTCATGTCTCCAGTACACTCATAGAGCCAAACAGCGGCCCATGACAATTCATCTTCGTCATAATCCGAGGTGTAGTAACCGTCACCGTCATGCAAACCTCTGTACTTGACTGCAAAATCATACATTGCTATGGCAACGGTAAGACATTTTTCAGCGTATTCCGGGTCTTCATCCTTAAAATTCAAATATGATGTGCAAAGTGCCGCTGCCGTACTGGCACAAACATCGCTTCCGGGAGCATCAAAAGTTGCAAAATCCGCCGGTCTGCTTTTTAAGTATTCTTCAGGGTATAATTCAGGAGGTCCCCAATAGCAATGGTCTTCGTCTCCTTCACCAACCATGTAGCAAAAAGCAACAAGATTACCTTCTTCGTCCATAAATGAACAACGTAAAAATGTATCTGTAAAGTATCTTAAAATCTCAATCATGTGCTCTTCTTCCCCGATTGCCCTGAAGGATTCTCTGAATTCATAGAATCCCCACCCCAAAGTACCTGCTGAATAGCTTTGGGGAAGACCGAAACGGACGTGGTCGCCTGCATCATGGAAGCCACCGTGTACATCTACAGTACCGTCTCCATCAGGGTCGATTATATGTCCGTACTTTTCTAAAAAAGCATCAGAAAGAGATGTGTTGGCAATAGGAATTCTCTCATCGACTTCATGACATGATCCCCTCCACTCAAGCCTTCCGCCTTGGTCGTAGCCTGCCTCGACTCCGCATTTTTCAGCATCATAAAAATATAGCGATTTCTGCAAGGCTTCGGCAAAGTTAAAGTAATCATAATCCTCCCAGTTTTCAGCAGGTATAAAAGTTTCAGGCGGTGCTTCTGCAAATAATATACTCGTCGTTAGTAGCTGCATTACAGCAATGACAGCTGCAATAAGCCTTTTACACCTGTTTTTTTGTTTTAAAATCTTTTTTTTCGGTGCATTGATCATTTCACATATTCCCCCCATGTACAATATTTAAATAAATTTATATAAGTTAAAATAGATATACTATATAATAAGACGTAGATTAATATAAATTCGCCATAAATATCTGGTTATTAAAACCATTATTATATAATATATTCGTAGAGAACATAAAATTTTTGTGGGTATTTGATAAAAAATTACGAATTTATATATATTTAAACAAAAATCAATCCGTAAATTGTACATTTTTGCGATAATTTTTGGAATTATTTGACAATGGAGGCTGACCGCCTCACAAATCAGATAAGATATATCGGGCATAAAACAGAACCGTCTCCTGTTTTATAGCGGAAGCGGTTAGGGATTTGCTCTTTGGCCTCAACTATGTTGCCGAAGGCGGTCGAGTAAATGGGAGCGTTACCGCTCCGCACTCCTCACAGAACCGGACTTGCGGTTTTCCCACATCCGGCTCTTCACGCAGAACATTCACATCTTCTCAGTCGCAATTGTTTTAATAACATCATAGATATTAACTTTTAT
>JAAYTO010000211.1 GCA_012523755.1 Clostridium sp.
ATCTTATTTTCCATTGCCGCTTTATATAGCCCTTATACCCTGTTGTGTTATAATGGTTTATGCACATATTAGAGCCGTTGCCGGAGGTTTTAGCCCTTATCCGCGTTGGTGTTGGGTTTTTTCTATGTTGGTGGGAACGTTGTTTGTCAGCCTTATTAGTATTCTCGGCAACTATGCAATAGTAAACGCTATAATGGTCGGTGTTTTTTCCTTTGGTAATATATGGATGCTAGGCGGTCATTTATTGATGCTGAATAAAGCAAAAGAGAGCATAAAAAAATACAAGATTTGATATGAAAGATAAAATCAGCAATAAAATTATTATGGGAGCAATGAGATTGCTTTCGTTTTTCTTTTTTCCTGATAGAGACGTAGATGAAATATTTGCACATGCCAAAACACATAACGAGAAACAGAGTTTCAAACTTCCAAAGAGTAGAAAGATAGAATATGAAGACCTGAAAATTTGTACCGAGAATGGTACTTACCATTGCCTTCGTATGAAGAAAAGGAAACAAGAACCAAAGCGTGCTATTCTCTATATTTGCGGTGGTGGTGGAGTGTACGACTACTGTCGGCATCAACTTTTTCTTGCTAAAAAACTTTTAAACCGGGTGGACTGTGAAATTTATTATCCTTTTTACCCACCTGCGACAAAGCAGCCTATCAACGAAACTTACCGAATGATTTTTGAAACCTATAAATTGATGTTGAAAGAATACAATCATAAAAAAATAGCTGTTTTTGGGGTCTCCTTTGGGGCAACAGCGGCGATGACAATGATTTCCTGGAATAATTATTACAGTGAAAATATTCCTATGCCGGCAATAACTGCCGGTTTGTCTCCCGGACATGTGCCGGCAAACTCAGCGGAAAGAGAAATGCTTGAAGGATATAGAGGCATAGATCTTCTTGTTTCTGTAAACATGGTAGAGGCTTATGGAGAAATTCATAAAAAAGGAGTAGGTATAGATGAAAGGCTTATCTATACCGCCCATGGTGATTTTCGAAATGCAGGGAGAATCTTTCTCTATTTTGGAGAAAAAGAGAGCTTAGCTTTTGCAGCCCCAATCTATCAGCAATCTTTGGAAAAGGCTAACGCAAATTACCGAATTCATATAGAGCCGGGTATGTTTCATTGCTATGGTGCTATGCGAATAAACAAAGCTTGCAGAAGGACTTATGATGAATATGTGACGCTTATAAATGAAAGTTAGGAGAACTAAAAAAACTGGTAGCTGTTGATGATATATTTTATATTTTAGCCTTTCAATAAATCAGTTTTTTATTTAATCTTTCAACCATGATAGAATTAAATTATTCCGGAGTTATTGTGGGTATATGCTCATTTCTAATTATTGGACTGTTTCACCCGCTTGTAGTAAAAGCAGAGTATTGGTTTGGTGTCAAATTTTGGTGGGTGTTTCTTGCAATGGGACTGGCTGGTTTAATTGGTTCTTTGCTTGTGGCTCATGAGGTATGGTCGATACTGTTGGGCGTATTTGCCTTTTCTTCATTTTGGGGCATCCGTGAGATGTTTGAGCAACGTGAACGAGTTCGAAAGGGTTGGTTCTCCAAACGGAAGACGGAACAGGCGACATCCCGTCATGTTGGCATTGCTATTCAAGATACTTATGGTGAAAGATTTCAGTATTGCTGGGGATGCGGTCCCAAAAACAGGGAAGGGTTGCATTTAAAGAGTTATCCCATCGAAGATGGTGAAAAATGTATTTGCCGGTTTACGCCGCCGGAAAAATACACGGGAGGCGTTCCGGATAATCTCTTTGGCGGGATGATGGCGGTTATTTTTGATTGTCACGGCACTGCTTCCGCCGCCTGGTTTGCGCATCATAACAAGGGACTTGAACTCAAGGAAGATACGGTAATCGGTCGTTTTGTTACTGCACGATTGGAAGTCGATTTTAAAAAGTCGCTCCCAATGAATGAAGAGATTACAGTGATATCTGTAGCTGAAGAAGTCGGAGAAAGGAAAGTGATTGTGAACATGGAAATGGAAGCAGGCGGAGTTATTCGAGGCAAAGCAAGGATGGTTGCTGTAGGAGTAAAGGACACGATGTAGAAGAGGGCTTGATTTTGATTTCGGATTTCGGAAGTTTGGCATTGAGCTTTTTATTTAATATAACCCATTGATATATAATTATATATATATTATTTGGAAATAAGAATAAAAGGGGGGCAGACAGGACTTGCCTTTTCACTTATTTTATCACCCCACTCTGGAATATTATACCTTTCAGAGAATTTTATTTCGGATTTCGGAATTTGTCGCGTCTCGGATAATCTAAATTTACAAAATTTTCACAAAAGGCAGAATATTTGCGAGTGGGGAAATAGAATAACAAAAAGGGCATAGCTATTCTGCCCCCCATTTTTTTTAAATTAGAAATAAGAATTAAGAAATTAGAATTAAAGGGAAATTCATTCCGACTTTC
>JAAYTO010000212.1 GCA_012523755.1 Clostridium sp.
TATCCTTTCTTAAAATTTTAAGCTATCTATCCTACCCGTTTAATTCCCTCATACACCAACTCTACAGAAAACAGCATTAATAAGGTCAATGCCGCAAACAATATCCTCTTCATTTTATCTCTCCAGTACATTCACTAATGCACAGTATTATATAAGAATAACTATTCATAATACTATAAACTCAATATTTCTACTCCATGCTCACAAATTTCATGAAATAAACTAATCTTTTTTTGGTTTGCTGATCATCAAATCATAAAAAGCAATCCCTAAAGCCAGTCCTAAAGGAATAGAAAATGCAGTAAACATATTCTCTGAAGGTTTAAAAAAATAGTTCGATGCAATAGTTACAGCATATAATGATACAAACCAAGTAACAAAAGCAATTATTCTTTTTCTTCTATTAATCTTTCTAAGCTTTAATAAATTTCTAAAGATATTAATAGTATTAAATATAAGATATACTAAGATAAAAATCAGATATGCCAATATTAATACGGAGTTTAAAGATCCCTTGGCATTACCTATAACAAAAATAAATACTGTTAATACAATAAATATCAAATCCAATATGCCTATGATACCAAACAGAGCTTTCTTTTCCATAATTTTATCACCAATTCATTATTTTTATACCGTGAAATAGTCTAAATATCAAAACGCCGTTTATATTTGTATATCAAATGCTTGCAATATAATAATATATAAATATTACGTAAATTTCCACTATCATTTAATATAATTTTACTTATACAATCACAGTTTCAAAAAATATTCCCTGCAGTCGAATTCCTCGCTTCCACTAAATTTAGCATACCTGTAATCCTTTTGGTATACAAAACCCTGTTTTTGCAAAACGCGGCCCGATGCCGGATTATCCTTTGCATGTTTGCCGTATAACGCCTTTATCCCTAATTCATCTTTAGCAAAAGCTATGATTCTTTTTACCGCTTCCGATGTTATGCCCTGCCCCCAATATTGACGCATAATAATATATCCGATTTCAAACATCTTGACCATTTTATTATAGATAAAACCACCCGAACCGATTAAGCTGCCTGTATCCTTTAATACAAATCCCCATGTATAATTCTCATCACTGTCAAGTGCCTTTTCTTCAGCAATCAGCCACTCTTCAGTATCCTTTATGTTGGTATGTACATCCCATTGCATATATTTCACAGTCTCAGGATCACTGCTCCAGCTTTTAAAAATGTGCTCCGCATCCTCCAGCTTTAAAGGCCTCAAAACCAATCTTTCGGTTTGTAATACAGGTGTTATCATATTTGCACCGGTCCTTTCGTAAAATCAATTCTCAACAAGACAAGAAAAAGTTTTATTATATATATAAGCAAAAGGTGGACCAATTATTAACAGTATAAAAAATACTAATACTGCTGAAGTCTTCGAACCATTGCCTTTGTAAGTAACCACTGTACATTTCACGCATATATAAACTGTACCGGTTAAATATATCCCGGTAATCATGTGCTAATATCAACCTATACCACTAATAGCCCTGCTTAAGTATTCAAAAAATACTACAAAAAGGATTATACCAATAATAAGGAATAACATTACAAAAGTAACTAATAAAAAAGCTGTTATAATAAATCCAATCCCAACCCCAAATATTATGCCCGTACTTTTTTTCTTTTTATTATTAGGATAATTAATATTTGTTATGTCTGGATTTCCAGTATTGTTGTTATGCAAAATTTGATTCTCATGGTTGGGTATACTGATATTTGTTATGCCTGCACTAGGTTTAATCACTGCATTTTTTATTTTTTTATTATTTTCTATTTGTTTTATTAATGCGTATGTACAAAAGACAACTCCTATTAGCGTTAATACTACTGCAATTATACGATAATTTTCAATAACAAATTCTAATATCATAATAGTAATTCTTAACATCAAATCGCTATCGCCTCCTATTCTATTTCATTAACAATTTAATCCAGCAAACCATTAAGAAACGGCTCAAAATGTTTTACTTCTAAACTATTGCATAGACAGGCATACAGAAATTTCACACATATTTAAAATAAGAATGAAGTATTATCAGTCTTTTTGTATATTATGTTTCTTGTTTTATCAGATTCTGCCTGTTTTCGTCTACTGCTTTTCTACATTTAAGTAAAATATCTTCCATGCAAGTCAAAAAACTTCAATACTCTCCCTTTCCGCGTCATATTGACATACGGCTACAACTTGCTTCACAATGTATCATCCACATTTTTCTCCACTTAAATAATATACACTCTTTGAAATATTCAATAAACCTTGACATATGACTGCTCACAAAAGTAAAATGTACATTGTAAGAATGAAGAAAATAAAATGAATAAACACACAAATGACGATTCTAAAGGAGAAGCTATGTTATCCAAATTTATCGAATACATCAAAAAAAACAAATACTTGATTTTAATAGCTGCAGGTGTTATATTGAGGCTTATCTGGGTGTTTGCCATGCCTACATATCCCGAGACCGATTTTATGTGGTACCATGTAAAAGGAGTGGAGCTTTCGCAAGGCAAAGGCTTTTTATATGGATTCTATCCCTATTATACGGGAATTCCCGGTATGCCTACTGCTTTCAGACCCATAGGCTATCCCGGAACCCTGGCGGTGCTCTATTTTATATTCGGATCAAGTTTTTTCGGCATTGAGTTCATGGTAGCAAAGCTATTTAACATCGTTCTGTCAACACTGATTATGTTTTTGACATACAAACTTGCAAATCAATTTTTCGGAAAGAAAATTGCATTTATAACTCTGCTGATTTATGCCCTATCGCCGCTTGCAATCACTTATAACAGCATTATTTGCTCCGAATTATTGTTTTCGGCAATTTTAATGCTTTCAATATATCTGTACTTTAACAAGAACAATCCTTTTGTTATAGGTCTTTTAATCGGTTATTTAACTCTGATAAGACCCATTGGCGTTTTTATTCCGGCAATTTTCGTGCTTTACGAGTTTATAAAAAAAGATGTGAATTTAAAGAAAAAAATAAAGTATATAGTTTCTTTCGCAGTTTCGGTTGCCTTGGTTATAACTCCATGGATTGTTCGAAACTACCTAGCTTTCGGCGAATTTGTTTTTTCCACCAACGGGGGCTATGTCTTTTACGTAAACAACAATGACTATGCCATCGGTTCTTGGAGTGATCCGTTTAAATACCCCGACAGCCCCATGCTGAAGTATAAAACCGATGAAGGCGGTTTTGATGAGATGGCCGTCAATAAGTATGGTAAGGAACTTGCCAAACAATGGATAAAAGACAATCCCAAAAGGTTTATCGAACTGGCCTTTTTGCGTATTGCCAATTCTTACTGGTATAAAACCGATGATATTATGTGGTCTCTGACCACAGACATAAATGAGTGGCATCCGATAACTTCAAAGGCCAAAAAGCTCGAAAAGCTTTTGTACAGGCCCTTCTATATTGTACTTTTTATTTTCATACTATATGCACTTATAAGGTTTATCCGCAAAAGGAAAATAGATTTTACCACCTTCATTCTTCTTATTTTCCTGTACTTTAATGCCATGATGTTTGTGCTTGAAGGGAATTCACGATACGTCTTCCCGCTTCACCCTATTTATTCGATAGGCGTGGCATTTATTATGTTTAGTATTTTAAAGTTTTTATTTCCTAAGAAATTTTCTGAAACATAAAAGGTATTGTTGAAGACTCAGGCTTTTTAAGCCTTGTATAAATATCATGAAAGGAACGATGTTTTAAAATGAAACTTGGAATAGTTGGACTGCCTAATGTTGGCAAAAGTACTCTTTTTAATGCAATAACTAAAGCCGGGGCAGAATCTGCAAACTACCCCTTCTGTACAATTGAACCCAATGTAGGAATCGTAGCCGTACCGGATGAAAGGCTGAGTAAACTCGCCGAAATGCATAATCCCGAAAAAATTACACCCACAACAATAGAATTTGTTGATATAGCAGGTCTTGTAAAGGGAGCAAGTAAGGGAGAAGGTCTCGGAAACAAATTTCTGTCCCATATAAGGGAAGTCGACGCCATAGTACATGTTGTTCGCTGCTTTGAAGACAGCAATATTGTCCATGTAGAAGGATCTATTGGTCCTGTCCGTGACATTGAGACTATAGAAATGGAACTTATATTGGCTGATATGGAAGTTATGGAAAAAAGGATAGATAAGACCCGTAAAATGCTAAAGACCGGAGATAAAAAATATCAGGTGGAATTGGAGCTTTATGAAAGGATTATGAAAACCCTTGAAGAAGGAAAACCGGTACGCTCTTTAAGTCTTTCCGATGATGAAGAGAAAAAGCTATTGGATCAGCTCTTTTTATTGACTTCAAAGCCTGTTTTATATTCAGCAAATGTATCTGAAGAGGACTTAAACTTCAAAGAACCCAATCCTTTCTTAAGGGAGCTTATGGAGCATGCCAAGAAGGAAGGCTCTGAAGTAATGGTTATTTGTGCAAAGATTGAAGAGGAAATAGCCCAATTGGAAGACGATGAAAAGGCTGAGTTCCTATCGGAGTTAGGGCTGTCGGAATCCGGGCTTGACAGGCTCATAAAAGCAAGCTACAAGCTTTTAGGGCTAATAAGTTTTCTTACTGCTGGACCCCAGGAGGTAAGGGCATGGACCATAG
>JAAYTO010000013.1 GCA_012523755.1 Clostridium sp.
AGGTAGAGACCTTTTTTTTGTTTTCTGACTTCTAATCTATAAGACATAACAAATATCCTCCCATTCCAGTAAGAGTGTTTTCATATATAAACAACTGCATATATAGAATATATTATATCATAGTATGCGTCAATATGCTACGCATTTTGGCAAAAAAATTAAAAAATTTTCTTCTCTGCGTGGATAATTAAAAGGATTTTGCAGGATGGAAAAATTTGATGGGTGTCAAACAAGCGAAAGGATGGATGACGAGTAGAAAAGAATATGGTATAGTAATTTTGTAAACAAAAACAACAAGAAGCAATATAATATTATAGATTTATTGATGTGTTTTGATATTAGAGGGGATTAATGAAGCATTTGTTTATTGTAAATCCGGATGCCGGTAAAGGCAAGGCGGTCAGGTATGTTGAAAGTATTGAAAAGTATTTTCAGAAGAGCAAAGAACCTTATTATATAGAATTTACAAAAGGTCCCGGTGATGCCACCGAAATCGCAAGAAAGCATACGAGCACTGAACGGTACAGGGTGTATTCGGTTGGCGGGGACGGTACATTGAATGAGGTTCTAAACGGGGTTATGAACAGTTCAAGCAGTCTCGCAGTGATTCCTTCCGGAAGCGGAAACGACTTTTTAAGAAGTATGGGTGTAGGCTTCAATTCGAGCCTTCTTTATCGTACCATAAACGGTGAGGAAAAATATATTGATGTGGGCAGAGTGAACGATCGTTATTTTGTGAATGTTGCATCAGTCGGAATTGATGCTGAGGTTGTGTATAACGCCCGTAAATTCAAGAAATTACCGCTGCTCAGCGGTATGGGGGCTTATGTTGCAGGAATTTTTTATACTGTATTCAAATATAAAAGCTTTAATTCCACAATAAACATAAACAACATAAATTATAGCAGGCAAACCCTCCTTTTAGCGGTGGCAAACGGGAAGTATTACGGCGGTGGAATGAAAATCGCACCCCGGGCAGACTTGACCGATGAACATTTTGACATTTACCACATAGATAGGGCTAACCCCCTTAAGATTATATTTTTGTTCCCAAAACTAATTAAAGGCAGGCATGAATCAATAAAAGAAGTTGCTTACTATAAATCAAGAAATGTAAAAATAAGTTCGGATGAAAGCTTCCTTTTGAACATTGACGGTGAAATTTTTGAGACCAAGGAAGCAGAATTTGAAATTATTCACAATGGCTTAAAGCTAGTAGTTCCGTCAAAAGACTTTAGGAATTATTTATTTGCAACCGATGCATGATTTTGTATTTTACCCACAAACTATAGATATCATATAGTTTGAGGAGGTATAAAAATGGCTTATGACAAGCTTTTTGAGCCGGCAAATATTGGAAAAGCAAAGATTAAAAACAGGTTGGTCATGTCACCAATGAATACACATTTTACGACAGGGGAGCCCTCGGTGCTTTCCGACAGGTATTTTGAATACTATAAATCACGGGCAAAAGGTGGAGTCGGATTAATTATTACTACCCATGTAAAAGCAGAAAAAAAGATTGATCCGTATCCACTTACTTATGGCTATGCTACCTTGGATTCTGCAAGTCAAATAAAATATTTTTATGAAATAACTGAAACTGCTCACAGATATGACGCAAAAGTTGCCATTGAGCTGTCACCGGGTACTGGAAGATTGGCCGATGCTACATTAAAAGACCGGTGGCCTGTGGGGCCGTCGGAAATTGAAATACTTGGTATGCAGGGAGTCAAAACCCGCGAGCTTACCAAAGATGAAATAAAGGAACTTGTTGAGGCATATGGAAGAGCAGCGGGCTTGGCAAAACAGGCAGGGTTTGACATAATCTACGTTCACTTTACCGCATATCTCGGTGACCAGTTCCTTTCTTCAGCTTGGAATCACAGAACCGACGAGTATGGGGGCAGCCTTGAAAACCGCATGAGGTTTTTGATGGAATGTATTGAAAGTGCAAGAAGCAGTGTCGGAAAGGATTTTCCTCTGATTGTTGGGCTGGCGTTGGATCATGGATTTCCGGGAGGAAGGGAACTGGATGAAACCATCGAGATTGCCAAAAGACTTAAAAATATAGGTATTAATACATTGCATTTAAGGCGGGGAAGTTATGACAACATGAATCTTTTGATACCCACAGAATATATGGAAGACGGGGTTTCTGTCGATTATGCCAATAGGGTTAGGGAACAGGTAGGAATACAGGTGATTTCCGATGGAAACATATCGGATCCTGTACTTGCCAATAAGTTGATTGAGGAAAGCAAGCTTGATTTTATAGGCTTGGGAAGAGCACTTTTAGCTGACCCCGAGTGGCCGAATAAAGTGCGTGCGGATAAAAAGGAGGATATTGTACCCTGTGTACGATGCATGCAGTGCATTAACAGGGTATTTTTTGGACAATTTGCGGCCTGCAGCGTAAATCCTGTTCTCGGCAAGGAGTACCTAAGCCCGATACTGCCGGCAAAGAAACCCAAAAAGGTGGTTGTTGTAGGTGGCGGAATGGCAGGTATGGCTTTTGCGAAAATGGCTGAAGAGAAGGGTCATGATGTCACATTGCTAGAGAGCACCTCTGAGCTTGGAGGTCATCTGTTAGAAGGAGCGGTAATGGATCATAAGAAAGAGGTTGCGGCTTATTGTGAGCATTTGGTAAGGGAGATTAAAAATTCTGGCGTGAATGTGAAGTATAATACCCGGGGAACAAAAGAATCGCTGAGGGAACTCAACCCGGATGCGGTTGTAGTTGCAGCGGGTTCAGTACCTAAAATTCCTCAAATTCCGGGTATTGACAAGCAGAATGTGAGGATAGCTACGACCTTTCTAAAAAATGGTCAGGAGTGCGGTCAGAATGTAATTATCGTAGGAGGAGGACTTGTTGGGTGCGAAACAGGGTTGCATCTTGCACAAAAGGGTAAGAATGTTACCATAATCGATATGCTTCCTGAGGTTGCTCAGGATGTTATTTTCATGGCGAGATTCTCTCTTCTTCAAGCTCTCAAGGATAAAGAAATAAAGACACAGGGAGGTTTGAAACTAGTAGAAATAACCGATAGGGGAATTGTTGCTGAGGATGCCAACGGAAACAGAAAGGAAATGGACTGCGATACCGTAGTAATTGCCACCGGATTAAAGGCTGATGACACACTTTATGAAGAGCTGAAAAATGAGTATGATGAGATATATAAAATCGGTGACTGCATCAAGGCAAGAAAGTTTATTGATGCAATACAGGAAGCATTTCAGGTAGCAAAGGATATCTGATATATTTTATATACAGGCTTGGGGTGCATTACCTTTGTTGTATTAACAGGCTCTACAACCTGCTTTACAGTGTTCCTTCCGTATTTTTTCGATCTAAAAATGCACTCCCAAGTTTGCTTTAAGCCTTTAACTTATAACTTTTCTTGGGGTATAGGGGTTTTAGAAAACAATAAACCGATTCCAACATAAACCTCGCTGCGTTGTTCAAACCAATTTAATGGATGCAAATTATTAACAGGCATATGTTAACAAATTCACATTTCATATTATTTCGGGCTAGTATTATATGCACATAGCAATTAAATTGACCATTGGGATTTGTAAATAATAAATAAAATAAAGAAGTTTGTGGAATTATAACTCATCCTTTGATATAATATCCTTGCAAGTTAATTCGTGAAAGGGAGGTTATAAAATGGGCGAGAAAAAGATACTTATGTTGGTAGGAGATTATGTTGAGGATTACGAGGTGATGGTTCCGTTCCAGGCACTTTTGATGGCGGGATACACAGTTCATGTAGTTTGTCCCGATAAAAAGGCCGGGGAAGTGATTCGTACCTCAATACATGATTTTGAAGGCGATCAAACTTACAGTGAGAAAAGAGGGCATAATTTTGCACTGAATGCTACCTTTGACGAGGTTAAAGAAAACGACTATGATGCACTTGTTATACCTGGGGGACGTGCTCCGGAATATATAAGGCTGAATAAAAAGGTGTTGCAAATAGTAAAGCATTTTGATAAGGAGAATAAACCGATTGCTGCAATATGTCACGGACCACAGGTACTTGCTGCTGCCGGTATTCTAAAGGATAGAGAATGTGCAGCATACCCTGCTGTTGCCCCTGATGTTGAGGCTGCAGGTGGTAAATACATAAGCGTGGACATGGATAAAGCTCATGTGGATGGCGATTTGGTTACTGCACCGGCTTGGCCGGCACATCCACAGTGGCTTGCTAAGTTTTTGAAGGTGCTTGGTGCGGAAATAAAGATATAAAAATTGGATTAATCAAAGAATTCACCAGTTAATTTCTCAGTGGTATTGGCTTTTTTGAAATTTTTTTTTGCATTATATAATACCTCCATATGGTTCTTTACTTATTTTATCATAAACGAGGTTTGCTTGGAGAATGCTTTCAGGCAAACCTCGTTTTGTACCGTTGTTATAATTCCTTTCTTACAAATGTTTCATATTTTTATCCTTTTATTAACAACTGCGCACAAATGACAATTGTTATCATGTTTTGGATTATCTTAACTTTCGGCATTACTTGCAAACTGATTTTATTAACCCTAAAGGGGTATAAAAATACCGTGATATGTAACCACGGTCTGTTTTTGACAATAAAAAAACACGATAACCCATCGTGCAATCTTTAATAGTCTGTATTTTTCTATCAAGTGACGGTTACTTGTAAAGGGTTGACCACAAAAGCACTAATGCTTCTGGTCCGATATTAAGTTATATATTAAGCACCTCGCAGAATATTGTTTTTTTCATTTATAACACTCCTTCCACTTGATTTTAATTAATCACCAAATCTTGCCTTATAATATTGATACAAAACTAGCCTTTCAGTCAATACCTGTAACAAAACGACATATTGTGTAATAAACTGCATGCATGACTTTGACACTCAATTCTTATAAATTGCTCTTTTTTTCTTGCATATAAGTTTGATAGTCTATTTATAAATTGAAATTGAAAGGTAAGACGAATATGAAAAATTTCGGTGCTTTCTGTTGTTGCACAGATTCTGTGTGTAAAGAGATATATGGAACAGTGGGTGCTTTGGATTATTATTGACATAGCTTCAGTCTACATGTGGGTTATGGCTTTTGTAAACGGCACAGAGAGTATTGCAACATTAATTATGTGGAGCATTTATCCTTTAAATGCCGTTTTCATGTTTGCTAAATGGTACAGTGAAAGCAGGAGGTATGAGAATAATGTATAACGTTGGAATATATGGGGGATCTTTCGATCCCCTGCACTTGGGACATATCCGGTGCATAATTGAAGCGGCGAATCAGTGCAAGGAATTGCACATTATTATCAGCTGCGGTGTAAATCGGAAGGAGATGCCGCCAAGAATACGGTACCGTTGGATATATCAAGTGACAAAGCATATCGGTAATGTAAGAATGCACTTTCTTGAGGATGATGCAACCGATAAAATAGCTTATTCAAAAGAGTATTGGCACACAGATGCACAAAAAGTCAAGGATATGATTGGAAAACCCATTGATGTGGTTTTCTGTGGCAGCGACTATGATGAAAATAGTTTTTGGAAGCAATGCTATCCGGAAAGTGAGCTTTATATTATAAAAAGAAATGGAATAAGTTCTACAGAAATACGAAAGAATCCTTACGCCAATTGGGACAGCATTCCTAATGTTGTGAGAGAATACTTCACCAAAAAGGTTCTACTTATTGGCGGGGAAAGCACTGGAAAATCAACACTTATAATTAATTTGGCAAATTATTATAATACAAATTATGTGGAGGAAGCGGGAAGAGAAATCTCTATGCGTTCAGGAACAGACAGGCTTATGCTTTCCAGCGATTTTACCGATATTTTGCTGACCCATAAAATGAACGAATTAGAGGCAATTAAACACAGCAACAAAGTTCTGTTCATTGATACCGATTGCTTGATTACCCGGTTCTATATTGATTTTCTGGATGATCCGCAAAACGTTTTCTTCGTGTGACATCTGAGGTTGACAAGTTGCTGGGTATCAATAGTTTAGAATAACAAAGAGGGTTCATGGCTGAACCGGTAAGAAATGAAGCAACACCATTTATGAGATAATGGTTTTAGTATTTGACATAGTATATTACACATGGTAATTTTGTATATGTAAAATATTGATATAGCTATGATTTGAAATGCAATAAAATTTAAAGGGAGATTGCAATGAAAAAAGCTAAAAATATAATAACAATAGTTGGAATAGTATTAGGAATTATAATCATAATTTGGTTTTATCAAGTTTGTATCAATATTCCTGTTGGAAATGGAAAAGTAATTAAGATCGGGCTTGGCGGCGGTGATTGGACAAAGAAATATAAATTTGAATTGGATCAGTTTTTTGGAGAAGGAAATTGGGAATGTGTTTCTAAAGAAAAAAAGGAGAGTAGTTTCACAGAGAAAACTGTTTCAGATTATGGCGACTATAGCGAAAGCATCGGCAAATACACAAATTGGAGTATACGTTTTAAAAATAAATATGGAGAAGAACGGACTGCGGTAATTACAAATCATGTCCTTATGATTAATAATAGTAAACATGGACTTTTCAGCTCAAAAAGATATAGTGGGAAACAGGCATTTTATCTGGAGTTGATGGATGTTTCTCTTGATTTGGCTGCTGATGAGATACATAATGATGTTATAAAAAGTGAACTTACAGAAGAAGCAAATTGTATTGATGTCACAATAATGATGCGTGTTAATCCAAAGCCTAAGTTTTATGATGCCTTGGCGAAAGAAAAGTGGTTTACAGTAAATAAAGTAACACCTGAGAATTATTTGTTTAATGAATTACATCATTTTTATATTAGTATAGACCTTTATGATTACAGATTCGGTAAATTAACGGAGCAGCAACAAAAGAATGTACTTGACAGCTTTGAAAGAATTGAGAAAAGGATACTTGATAAGTACGGAGATAAAGTGTCATTTGAGATGCGTTTTGATGACGAACACAAAGTAGAGTATAATAATGGGGTTAAAGAATAGTATGACTACTGTTTCCTGATTTCTTTTAATTTCCGAACTGATATAATATATCAAACTTTTACGGATACTGTAATTAAAACAACCTATACAGAGCACAAACTATAATATGACTTTGAAGCTTCTTGGCTTTAGGAGTTTTTGTTACTATGGAGAATTCGCGTTTTATGGGGAGGGAGTATGCGATGAAGAATTTTATAAGGATACTGAAACAGGGAAGGAAGTACTGGAAGTACTTGATCGTGGCCGGAATAAGCCTGCTTGCCATAACGGCTTTAAATCTTATCACGCCATGGAAAGTCAGAGAGTTAGTCGATATTCTGTCTAAAGAAGACGGTGACAAAATGGCGACAATACGGAATATTGCGGTTGTACTTGTGGTTGCCTATGCTGCAAGGGCGGTTTTTACATATCTGAACCGGTACTACAGCCATGTGGCTGCGTGGAATCTTGTGGAGGACATGAGGGTGGTTGTGTATGAAAAACTCCAAAAGCTGTCCTTGAGCTTTTATCATGATAAGCAGACCGGGCAGCTCATGTCGAGGGCAATAAACGACACTGCGACCTTGGAGGTTTTGATAGCCCATGCTGTTCCGGATCTTATTACCAATGTGCTTATTCTTATCGGAACCGGGATACTGTTGTTTATAATTAGCCCCCTGCTTGCGGCACTTACACTTATACCCATTCCCTTTTTAATATTGGGGGGAGCCATGTTTACGAAAAAGATTCTTCCCAACTTCCGGGAAGCTCAAGGGAAGCTGGGGGAGCTGAATGCGGTGATGCAGGATAATATATCGGGCATGAAGGAGATACAGGCTTTTAACCAGCAGTCAAGAGAGCGTAAGCGTATTAAAAAAGGAGCCAAAAAATATACTTCTGCAATACTTCATGCCTTAAAGCTTAGTGCCGTGTTTCATCCTGCGGTCGAAATGATAAGTTCTTTAGGAACGGTTATTGTAGTGGCCTTTGGTGGGTGGCTGGCGTTAAGAAATTATGTTGACACCGCTGACATAGTGGGCTTTATAATGTTTTTGGGGCTTTTTTATCAGCCTATAACAACTCTGGCAAGGGTTATAGAAGATTTACAGCAGGCAACGGCCGGTGCGGAAAGGGTTTTTGAGCTCATCGATGCCGAGCCGGATATTGTGGACAGTGAAGGTGCTGTAGCAATTGGGAGGTCAAAGGGGGAAATAGCTTTTAAGAATGTGAACTTTCACTATATTCCCCAAAGTCCGGTTTTGAAAAATATCAGTTTTACTGTAAAGCCCGGTCAGATGATGGCACTGGTGGGGCCGACGGGGGTGGGAAAAACTACAATCATCAGTTTGATGGCAAGGTTTTATGACCCCACTTCGGGAGAAATCCGGATTGATGATAAAAACATTAAGGATATAACGGTGGCTTCTTTAAGAAACCAGATTAGCATGGTGCTGCAGGATGTATTTCTTTTTAACGGTACTGTAGCCGATAATATTGCTTATGGGAGCAGGGAGGCTTCCTTTGAAGACATAGTAAAAGCTGCGAAAATAGCTCGGGCTCATGAATTTATAACCCAAATGCCCGAGGGTTATGATACGGTGATCGGAGAAAGGGGCGTAAAGCTTTCGGGAGGGCAGAAGCAGCGTTTGTCCATTGCCAGAGCCGTTCTTAGAAACACGCCTATACTGATACTCGATGAGGCAACCGCATCGGTTGATGTTGAGACAGAAACTCAGATTCAGCAAGCAATCGGGGAATTGGCAGGGAGCCGTACCATTATCGTAATAGCCCACAGGCTTTCTACCGTAAAACAGGCCGATAACATCCTTGTCCTCAAGGAAGGGGAAATTGTCGAAGCGGGCACTCATAAAGAATTGGTAAAACAGAACGGCTTATACAGACATCTGTGTGAAGTACAATTTGGAGGATAGCATCCGGGCAATCTTTTTGTTTCAATAGTTGTTTTAATGGTAAATTATATATAATATAGGCCATAATACAGGTTATAAACTCGTAAAAAAAGTAAAAATTTTTACAAAAAAGTATTAAATTTAAAAATTAAGAATGCAGTAGGTGATAAAATGTATTGTGTAAAAGAATTAACAAAGGATTTATACTGGGTCGGGGGCAGTGACCGCAGACTTGCATTGTTTGAAAATGTGTTTCCGATTCCTAGGGGAGTGTCTTACAACTCCTATCTTTTAATGGATGAAAAGACGGTCTTGCTGGATACAGTGGACAAGGCTGTGAGTGGACAATTTTTTGAAAACCTTGAATTTGTCCTCGGTGAAAGGAAGCTTGACTACTTGGTGGTCAACCATATGGAGCCTGACCACTGCGGGACTATGTGCGAGCTTGTTCGAAGGTATCCGGATGTAAAAATAGTAGGAAATGCAAAGACAGTTGCAATGATAAAGCAGTTTTTTAAATTTGATATTGATTCAAGAGCCGTCATAGTAAATGAGATGGAAACCCTTTGCACAGGAAAACATACTCTTACTTTTATAATGGCACCTATGGTTCATTGGCCTGAAACAATGGCAACCTATGATATTAAAGATAAGGTGCTGTTTTCCGGCGATGCCTTCGGTACCTTCGGTGCCATTAACGGAAACATTTTTGCCGATGAGGTGGATTTTGAGCACGAGTGGCTTAAGGATGCAAGAAGATACTACACAAACATTGTGGGAAAGTATGGAGCACAGGTGCAAACATTACTTAAGAAAGCTCAAAATATTGAAATCAATATGATTTGTCCGCTCCATGGTTCTGTTTGGCGGTCAAACATAGACTGGTTCATCGACAAATATCAAAAGTGGAGTACCTACACCCCCGAAGAAAATTCAGTAATGATTGCATATGCTTCGGTCTATGGAAACACAGAAAATGCCGCCAATATTCTTGCTTTTAAGCTCGCTGATGCGGGAGTAAAAAGGATTGCCATGTATGATGTATCGGTGTCACATCCGTCGGTAATTGTTGCAGAGGCTTTCCGGTGCAGTCATCTGGTGTTTGCTTCCACAACCTATAATGCAGGAGTTTTCTGTAATATGGAAACGGTTCTGCGGGATCTTAAAGCCCACAACCTCCAGAATAGAACGGTGGCAATTATAGAAAATGGCACCTGGGCGGCAACAGCGGGAAAGCTTATGAGAGATATTATTTCTGAAATGAAAAGCATGACAATTCTTGACAGTACTGTAAGCATCAAATCTTCACTCAAAAGAAATCAGATTGAAGAAATAGATGTCCTTGCTGCCGCTATTATAAATTCATTAGAAACTGCATAATTCATATTTTTTGATTTATGCAAACTCAAATTTCGTATCTGTTAATGTGAGGGAAAATGTTCCAAAAGCTTTAGTTTGGCAATTATACACTTGTATTATTCTTCAATTAACAATATATGACAGATTTGAATAAAATGCTTGACGAGAAAGGGACAGTGATATACTATTTACTTAGGCTTATCTATTTGTAAATATGTATTATCGGAGGAAAGGCAATGGGTAAAAGAATCATAGGAATTATGTTTATTTGTATGGCTCTATTTGTTATTGCGGGATGTGGAACAAAAGAAAATAATTCTGTCCAAAAGATAGATGAGATTTCAGGTTATTCATGGAAGGCTACTGATGGATCTATTTTATATCTGGAGACCGATGGTACATTTAAGTGGTACCGCTATGAGAAAATTAGAAATGATTCATATTATGAAGGTACCTATAGCTTGTATAATGGAAAGAAAGCAGTTGATTATATAACAGAAGAATTGAAGGAATACAATGTTACCTCCAAAATGCAGATGGACATGATTGAATCTGTTGAAGGCGGAAGCCTTGAAAATTATTATTGTCTGATACTTAATAATGATAAATGCATTGTTGAGGGAAAAAATACGTTAAGAGAAAAAAGCGTTGTTCCGTATTATGGTTTTTATTATGCGGAAGATGAGTTCTTGGATTTGGTTAATCTGATCACTGAAACTTACTTCCAATTTACAAAATATACCGAATAACTGCATAGGGCTAACCGATTAACCGTTTCCAACCGGGTGCATTAAATAAATGTGAAGAAAAATATACACCCCATCCAACAAACAAAAGCTCAAGGGCATCGAGCCCTTTCGCTTTTTGGTTATTTCACTTCATGAAATCCCACTAAAAAATAAACCGGCTAATAACTATAGCCGGTTCATTTTATATAATTAGTATGTTTCAGCAAACACTTCAAAATGTGATTGTGGGTGAATACATGCAGGACATGTTTCCGGTGCTTCTATACCTTCGTGGATATAGCCGCAGTTTCCGCATTTCCAATAGACTTTATCACCTTTTTTAAATACAGTGCCGTTTTCGATGTTAGCCGCTAATTTTTTAAACCTGACTTCGTGGTTTACTTCAGCCTTAGCAATCATTCTAAATGCATTTGCAATTTCAGTAAATCCTTCTTCATCAGCAACTTTAGCGAAGGCAGGATAGAGTTCGCTCCATTCCTCATTTTCACCGTTGGCAGCAGCTTTGAGATTGTCGAGGGTGTTACCCTGTGCCACAGGATAGGATGCATTAATTTCAATTGTTGCCGGAAGTTCCCCTTCAAATCCTGCCAATAAAAATTTGTAGAATCTTTTTGCATGTTCTTTTTCATTGTCAGCTGTTTCAATGAAAATGTTTCTGATTTGCTTATATCCCTCTTTGTCAGCTACAGATGCATAATAAGTATAACGGTTGCGTGCCTGAGATTCGCCCGCAAAAGCCTTTAATAGATTTTCAGCTGTTTTAGTTCCCTTTAAACTCTTCATATCAAATCCTCCTGTATTTTTGAATTTTTATTGTCAAGGCATTTTGGACAGATGCCTTTATAATAAACATTTTTTTCATTGATTTTGAAGCTGCTTAAATCATCAGTTTCCAAATCTAAGTTTCTAATTTCAAAATCGTAAATACTTCCACATTTTTCGCATTTAAAATGCCCGTGATCCGAGACATTGCCATCGTATCGGGCTTCATTCTCATCGATAGTGATAATGCGAACAATATTTACGCCGCTAAACAGATTCAGGGTATTATACACTGTTGTTTTAGACAGCGTGGGCATTTCCTTGACCAACTCATTATATATCTTATCCACTGAAGGATGATTTTTTTCTGATAAAATATGTTTCAAAATTTCCACTCGGTGGTAAGATGGTTTTATATTATGTTTTAGCAAACATATTTTAATTTCCTCTGTTGATAAATTCATTTGAATTCTCCTTAATTTTCAAACGTAAATAATGTGGAATTATTACAAAAGTGTAAACACTGCATAATTGAAATCGTTACAAATTTATTATAAATACAAATTTGTATTTTGTCAATATGTATTTTAAAAAAGAACAAATTGCTTGCTTCACAGTGTTTCTTCCACATTTTTCTTTACTTAAATAAAATGCATCCGCAAAATTAAAGTATATCTTGCGTATCTTACTAAAATATGCTATGCTAAAATCGTTTGATGTATAATGACGTATTATTTAGTAAAAACTACAGAAAAACTTAAAGAAAGTTGATGGAATATGGGAGTAACACTAACTGATTTTTTAAATGAATTACTATCTAATCCTGTATTAATAGTTACTACGCTTCTTACATTAGGAGTAATATTGGTTAATGGATGGACGGATGCTCCAAATGCTATTGCTACTTGCATTTCCACCCGTTCAATAGGTCCCCGTGCTGCTATTATAATGGCGGCTATTTTCAATTTCCTTGGTGTTCTGATAATGACAATCATTAATAAGACTGTGGCAGAGACCATTTACAAGATGGTAGATTTTGGTGGGGATCCGAATAAAGCTTTAATAGCCCTTTGTGCAGCACTTGTTGCTATAGTGCTCTGGGCAACTGCGGCATGGTGGTTTGGCATTCCGACCAGTGAGAGCCATGCACTTATTGCAGGAATTAGCGGTGCTGCGATTGCTCTTCAGAGAGGCATCAAAGGAATCAACTTTGATCAATGGATGAGCGTAATTTACGGGTTGGCACTATCCCTTGTATTGGGTTTTTTAATGGGATGGTTGGCGGTAAAGACAGTGGAGTTGATTTTCAAACGTGTTAATAGGACAAAAACCTTTTCTTTTTTTAAAAATGCTCAGATTGTAGGAAGTGCTGGAATGGCATTCATGCACGGTGCTCAGGATGGACAGAAGTTTATGGGAGTTTTTATGCTGGGAATGTTTTTAGCTAAAGGACAGGCAGATGTTACAGAATTTATAATTCCACTATGGCTGATTATACTTTGTTCGGCGGTTATGGCCTTGGGTACTTCCATTGGGGGTTACCGTATTATAAAGGCGGTAGGAATGGATATGGTGAAATTGGAGAAATATCAAGGGTTTTCTGCCGACCTTGCAGGAGTTATATGCCTGTTTATAGCATCGATTTTAGGATTACCGGTTAGTACTACTCACACAAAGACCACAGCTATTATGGGTGTGGGTGCAGCAAAACGAATATCATCGGTAAATTGGGGAGTAGTAAAAGAAATGGTGGGTGCTTGGATATTGACATTTCCGGGTTGTGGTCTATTAGGTTTTTTAATGGCATTATTGTTTATGAGAATATTTTAATGTATAGTTACAATAATTACAAAGGTGGCTAATAGTTTTGGTTTTACCACTTTACTTAACATAATTAAAGATGGAATCGATAAAGTAGTTACTCCCATCATAAAGGACAATACTGTGCCAATTCCAACTCCCTTGGCAACTAAAGCTTCTGCTATTGGAAT
>JAAYTO010000213.1 GCA_012523755.1 Clostridium sp.
ACGCCATATCTTAGTAATCCCGGGGGCATTTCTTAAAAAATGATTTTCTTGCCTGAATATTAAATGCTGAAATGGCATTTTAAAAAACTCTCTTGTGAGAGTATTGGCAGGAGATGGGTTCATGCTTTTACCGTGCCTAATAGAATTTTAACTGTTGTACTTTTATCAATTATTTTGTATAATTATTGCAAAAAGACATTTAGGGGTTTAAATGAGCCTTGGAATAAGAGGGATGAAATGTTGAAAATAGGTATTGCAACCAACAAAGATAAGGACGAAGAATTAAAATACACTGGGATATTGATAGAAAGTATAAAAAACAATGGTGCATTGGCTTTTTACTGTGATGATGTGGCTGTTCAAACAGGTTCTGAGGCATTAAACCTTGATGAAACTGAGATAGCCGATTTGTCCGACATTATGGTGTGCCTTGGTGGAGATGGTACCTTTCTTAAGGTTGCCAGGTCAATTGTCGGAAAAAACAAACCCCTTCTGGGAGTTAATCTGGGAAGGTTGGGTTTTTTGGCTGATGTAGATAAAAACGATATTGATGGTGCGGTAAAGCAATTGGTCGAAGGTGATTACCGAATTGATGAAAGGATGTTGCTTGAAACCACTATTATGAGGGGACACAAGGTTATTGCCAAAGATATTGTGCTAAATGATGTGGTGGTTTCAAGGGGGGCTATATCTAGAATAATACACCTTAAGACTTATATTAATGACTCTTTTATGGATCTCTATCCGGGAGACGGACTTATTATATCTACTCCCACCGGTTCTACGGCGTATTCCCTTTCAGCAGGGGGACCTTTGGTAGAACCCGATGTAGATCTCATTATTGCCACTCCAATATGTCCTCATCTTTTGTATTCGAGATCCTTTATAACTACAGGAGATAGGGTTGTAAAGGTGGTAGTTGACGAAGATTGTGAGCATGAAGCAATGGTAACCGTAGATGGTCAGAAGGGCTATGAGGTTAAAGGCACAGATGTGATTGTGACAAAAAAATCTCAGCAAAGGTTTCCTATGATAAGGCTAAACAATAAAAGGAATTTTTTCGATGTACTTAGAGGCAAAATCTATGACAGAGGAGAGATCATGGGGTAAAATGAAAAATAAAAGACAGGCAAAAATACTTGAGATTATAGAAAATGAGTTCATTGAGACTCAGGAGGAGATTGCACAAAGGTTAAAAGATGCAGGAATGGATGTGACTCAGGCTACAGTTTCAAGAGATATTAAGGAGTTAAGGCTTATAAAAGTAATGACAGCCGATGGCCGGTACAAGTATGCTCCTTTTTCTAAAACCGAGAACGTTTTGTTAAACAGACTGATGACGATTTTTTCCGAGTCTTATGTTTCATGTGACTATGCGAACAATATTATTGTGGTTAAGACATTGCCGGGCATGGCTCAGGCTTCCGCATCTGCAATAGATTCTTTAAAACGGTCCGAGATAGTGGGATCAATTGCAGGAGATGATACGATATTTATTGTCTGCAGAAATGAAAAGATTGCCAAGGAGTTTGCCGATAGGTTGAAAAAGCTTGCAAAGCCGAGCTTTGAAGAAACAAATATATTTGAATAAAACAGAAATTCAAAATGAATTGAGGTTTTAGACGTGCTTCAACGATTAGAGATTCAAAACATAGCTATAATTGATAAAATCGAAATTGAACTGGGAGAAGGACTTAATGTGCTTACCGGAGAAACCGGTGCAGGCAAGTCTATTATCATTGATTCAATTAATGCAATCTTAGGAGAAAGAATGTCAAAGCAGCTTATCAGAACAGGACGGGACAAAGCTGTAGTTGAAGCTGTCTTTCAGGTAAATATTGACAGGATGTCCGATCTTCTAGAAAGCTTTGGAATTGAAGGTGAGGAAGATGGTACTCTGGTTATTTCGAGAGAGTTTACCGCTTCAGGAAAAAATACATGCAGGATTAATGGCAGAATTGCAACGGTATCCATGCTTAAAAAAATAGGAGAAAGGCTCATAGATGTTCACGGACAGCATGATAATCAGTCCCTTCTTAGAACCGAGAGTCATATTGAGCTTTTAGATTCTTTTGCGGATAGCAAAATTAATATTCTTAAAGATGAGTATTTAAAGCATTTTGAGTCATACCGTGAGATTAAGGACAGGTTAAAAAGCTTGTCCGGGGATGCCGGTGAAAGAGAACGAAAAATTGATATTTTAAGGTTTCAGATAGATGAAATTGAGAAAGCCAATCTGAAGGTGGGAGAAGAGGAAGAGATTGAGAAGCAAAGAGATGTGCTTTTAAATTTTGAGAAGATAATCAGTACCCTCTCTAATGCATATGAAGCCTTGGACTCCGGAGGAAATCTTGGAATATCTGCCCTGGACAGAATAAATAAATCGGTGTCCGATTTTAGTAATATAGAAAACTATGACGACAAATACAGCACATTGAAAAAAAGACTTGAAGCAGTATCTTATGAGCTTGAAGATGTTATAACGGAGATTCGTGAATTAAGGGATGGTATAGAATACGAGCCTTCTGTTTTAGAACAGCTTGAGGAGAGGCTTGACGTTTTATACCGCCTGAAAAAGAAATACGGGGATTCCATAGAGGATATTCTGGAATATCTGGAGAATGCCAAAAAGGAATTGGATGAAATAATAAATAACGAGGAAATAATTAATAGGCTGAAAGAAGATCTCAAAAAGGAAGATGAACAGCTTTATAAATTGGCAAAGGATATAAATTGTGAAAGAATCAAGACTGCCAAGTTGCTTGAAAATAGAATCGGTTCAGAGTTTAAGGACTTGGAAATGAAAAATACCAAGCTAAAGGTAAATATTGAATTTTATGATTCAATAAAGGACGGTGAAAGAAAATATGGCAATAATGGGCTTGACCGGGTCGAGTTTTTGATTTCCACCAATGTGGGGGAACCATTAAAACCATTGTCGAAAATAGCCTCCGGTGGGGAAATGTCAAGAATTATGCTGGCTATTAAGACCATTCTTGCGAAAGTGGATAAAATACCGACCATGATATTTGATGAAATTGATATCGGAATCAGTGGTATTGCCGCACAAAAGGTGGGAGAGAAGCTTTGTTATATTTCAAAGAACCACCAGGTAATATCCGTTACCCATCTCGCTCAAATAGCATGTATAGCAGATAATAATTATTATATAGAAAAAGTAACAAAGGGAGGCAACACTGAAACCGTAGTTAAGAGTCTAGATGAAGAAGGAAAAAGAAATGAGATAGCAAGGATAATTGGAGGAGTAAAGGTTTCTGATATTGCCTTAAAGCATGCCGAAGAAATGCTCGACTATGCTAGAGAATTTAAAAAAGCTAACGGTAAAGATTAAAAAACCATTCTATTTTAGTATAAATCTAAATGTGCATTGATTCTTTATATACTCATTGTTGATGCGTGAAGAAAAATATGGAGGGAGCTTAAGCTCCCTCCATATTTTTCTTCACTTCATTCTTTTTCACAAGATTTTCAATGTAGTTTTTGGGTGAATAAATAAGATTATTATAGGTTAACTTAATGTTAGTCATGAATTAATAAAACTCATGGAGTTTTTCTTTATTCTTTAACTTTAGAATAAAGTTTTATTTTTTTTTGCTTTGAAGGAAATTAGGCATCAGGAGGTAATTGGTTTGAAATATATAAAACCCACTAAGAGAAAAATAATCCTTTTTTTAGTGATGTGCTTTGTGGTTTTAACTATAACATACTTAAGAATACTATTTGCACTCCCCAATCAAATAACGCTTTTTGAAAACAAGGAATACAATTATAATTTTAAAAGCCCTTTTCTTGTGAATCTTGAAGCAGAAAACGACGAAATATTGATATTCCAAAGCAAAGATTCCAAGGTCAGCAATAAGAAATATGGATTAAATGACAATATCATGATTAAGGCAAAAAAACTTGGCAGAACAAGCTTAAGCCTGAGATTATTTGGGCTTATACCCATAAAAACAATGCAGGTGGATGTCGTTCCCTATAAAGAGGTTATAGCTTGCGGTAATACTGTGGGAGTAAAGATAAAAATGGACGGAATTCTTGTCATAGGCCTATCGGATGTTGAAACCATAGATGGACAACGTTTGTTGCCGGCAAGGGAGTCAGGGCTAAAGCCCGGTGACTTGATTGTTGAAGTGAATAAGGAAAAAATGGAAAGTGCTTATGACCTGATAAGTCAAATAGACAAAAGTCAGGGTCAGAAGATTTCAATAAAATACAAGAGAGGAAACACTTATAACTATACAAAAGTCACACCGGTAATGGCTGTTGAAGATAAAAAATACCGCATCGGAATGTGGGTCAGGGACAGTACGGCGGGTATCGGCACATTAACATTTTATGATCCCCAAAGCAAAGGTTTCGGTGCCTTAGGTCACGGAATTACCGATATAGATACCGGTGCAATTATACCTGTAGATAGGGGAGAAATAATTGAGTCAAACATATTGACAATAAAAAAGGGTGCAAAGGGCAATCCTGGTGAATTGAAGGGAATACTTATAGAAGATACCGAACCTCTAGGAATTATAAGAAAAAACAGTCAGTATGGAATTTACGGAACGCTTCATGACAAGGCAGTAAGCATTTTTTCAAAACAACAATACCCCATTGCCTTGAGAAATGATATCAAGATCGGTCCTGCTAAGATACTGGCTAATATAGATGGTAAATCCGTTGTGGAATATGATATTGAAATTGAAAAGGTGTCAAAGAAAAGTGCAAACGGTTTAAAGGGAATGATAATAAAGGTCACGGATCAGAGACTATTGGATGCAACCGGGGGTATCGTTCAAGGAATGTCAGGAAGCCCTATTTTGCAGGATGGAAAGCTCATAGGAGCCGTAACCCATGTGCTGGTAAATGACCCGACAAGGGGATACGGAATTCTTATAGAATGGATGGTTAAGAATATGACCGATGTGGGCCTTCAAAGTCTTGAAGCGGCCAGTTAAGTTGTGATGAAAGCAGGGTGCATATTATTTATCTGAAGAAAAATGTGGAAGAAACATTGTGAAGTAAGCTTTGGATAACTGTTAATATGATGCGAAAAGGGAGAGTATTATAAAATGTGTATTTCCCGGAATTTTGTATATTTCCGATTTTTTTAAAAAATGATAGTTATTTTGTGAAAATTTATGCCAATACACTAAAATAGCATAAAATGCACTAATATAAAGCTTCAATGGGTTTTTTGGATTTTAAAAAAGTGCTAAATAAAGTTGAGTAAACCAGATTATGATAGTATGTCTATTGAAATTTTGTCGAATTGTTAATATAATAAGAATAAATCATTAACAGTTTTTACAAAAGCTAAGGGGGAGTCAAATTGACGTCAAATAAGATACAGGTTGTAATTGCAGATGACAATAGGGAATTTGGAGATATTTTGTATGAATATCTCAACGAAAAGAACGATATTGAAGTGGTTGGTGTTGCGAGGGACGGCATCGAAGCCTATGACCTTATAGTTGAAAAGCTTCCTGATATTGCGATTCTTGATATTATTATGCCACATCTGGATGGGCTGGGTGTTCTGGAGAAAATAGGTTCAACTGCCTTGGAAAAGAGACCCCTGTTTATTATCCTTTCGGCTGTGGGACAGGACAAGATAACCCAGCGGGCTTTAGCACTTGGGGCGGAATACTATGTTGTAAAGCCTTTTGACATGGAGGTTTTGGTTTCGAGGATAAGGCAGCTAAAAAATATGAATCTGTCCAATGTTATAAGGCAGGAAAATATGGGAAGTGAAATTAAGTCGGGTTTTGGTTCTTCGAGACCAAAGAACCTTGAAGCGGAAGTCACCAGCATTATGCATGAAATAGGTGTACCGGCACATATTAAGGGATATCAGTACCTCAGAGATGCAATAATGATGGTTGTTAAGGACCTTGATGTGATAAACTCTATTACTAAATTGCTGTATCCTACAATAGCAAAAGATTACAACACAACACCCAGCAGGGTTGAAAGGGCAATAAGACATGCTATTGAAGTGGCATGGAGCCGAGGACAAATTGATACAATTGACTCATTATTCGGTTACACAATAAATATCGGAAAGGGCAAGCCTACCAACTCGGAGTTTATAGCGATGGTAGCCGATAAGCTGCGGCTTGAAATGAAGATTGCAAAATAAGCGGATCATAATTGAAAGACTTGATATATATCCATAGAGACCTCCCGCAATTGGCAAAAAATGTTAATTGCGGGAGGCCGTTTTTATTAGTAAAACTTCAAACTTAAGCTTTGGAATATTTTTCCTCGCATTTATTTAATGCACCAAAACTTATTGGGTTAAAGCTGGTGAATGCATTCAACAATATTAAAGCCAAGACTTTTGGCTTTTTCCTTATCAAATTGGGAATCAATGTGCATACAGTATACTTTGTGTCTGAGTTCTGGTTTTATATAACTTTCAAGCCTTTCAAGGGATAAATGGGGATTTCCATAATAATCAATTCCACAGGTGTCATGGTATAAATAGTCTATTTTACCTTCCTCAAGGGATTTTAATACGAAACTGCTTATGTCATTGGAATCACCACTATAGAATATTGTGCAACTATCAGTTTTTAATAAAAATCCGTAGGAAGGAATTGTATCTACATGGGATGCCGCAAAAAAGGAGACCTCCAACTTAAGATCATTATTTTCAATTAATGCCTTATTGGTGTCTATAATATTATAGAACTCACTTTTTACTCCCATACATCTTAAAATTGTATCCAAAAGTTCCCTGTAGGGAAAGAAAAGCGTAGGTCTTTGGTTTAAGATATATTGAGAATAAAAAATAAGATCACTGAGGCTGCCAATATGGTCTGCGTGTGTGTGGGTGATTATTACATAAATATCGGAAACACCATCGAGCAGCCCAATTCTATGAAGTTTACTAAAGACTGTGCTGCCACAATCAATCAATAACAAGCTGGTATTTTTTTTAATATAAGCACTGGTGTTTCCTAAATCTGTATTAAATGCACTGCCTAAACCAAGAAAATCAAGCATTTATCTAACCTCGCAGAATTAAAAATAGAGCCTGCTAATTATTTATTTCTTAAATTTAAAAATAAACTGTTAATAATAGTATAATAGATTACGATATAAACATCAAACACTTTATTTTAAAATTATATTAATCTTTTATATAAAAATTTAAAAATTGTTCGATAGCCTATCAAAAGACATGGTACAAAGCTATGGAACAGCCTGCTCGTACATTGATTCACAACCAGAAAACCCCATATCCCTGATGGCCTTTGTCCAAAATTCTGGTTACAAATCCTGTTTACATCAAAGAATGGAGTGTGATAGTTTTGAAAAAAGTATTAATAACCGACGATGCAAACTTTATGAGAACATCTCTAAGAATGATGCTTGAAAGACATGGTTTTGAAGTAGTGGGGGAAGCTGAAAATGGCATGGTAGCTTTCGAAAAGTACAAGGAAATAAAACCGGACATTGTAACAATGGATATTACGATGCCGGTATGCGATGGAATAAATGCCGTCAAGCTCATTAAAAAATTTGACCCTAATGCAAAAATTATAATGATTTCATCTATGGGTCAGGAATGCTTTGTGAAAGATGCCATTCTTGCAGGAGCAAAAGGATTTATTGTAAAGCCTTTTAAAGAGGATTATGTAATACAAGCGTTGCAAAAACTATAAATAAAAAGAATAACGCTATAATAACAAAAAAGGAGTGGGAATGATTGTCCGATAGCATGAACCGCGAACCAATGCTTGAAATGTTTATATTTGAAACGTTTCAATTGCTTGATGAGTTAGAACAATCACTTATAAACAGTGAAAAGGAAAGTGGATTTGAGTCTTCGATTAATGAAATTTTCAGAATAATGCATACCATAAAAGGTTCTTCAGCCTTGATGCTTTTTGATAATATATGTGGGCTTGCCCATTCAATTGAAGACCTCTTTTTTTATCTTCGTGAAAAGAAGCCGAAAAATTATGATTCATCGGAGATAACAGACATTGTTTTATGTGGGATCGACTTTATAAAAAATGAGACATCCAAGCTTGAAAATGGCATGGAGCCTGATGGGGATTCGTTGGAACTAATCAATAGAATAAGAAAATACTTAAAAACCCTAAAAAGTATGAATGAAGAAGGGGATAGCCTGGAAAACAACAGTGAGCCTGAAAGTCAGGAGCTAAATCCATCACAAAATCATTTCGTAAATTCAAATAATGTAGCCGTTAGTTCGAAAAGCTATAAATATGAGGCTGTTCTTAAATTTGAAGAAGATTGTGAAATGGAAAACATCAGGGCATTTTCTGTTGTTCATGACCTTAAGGAAATAGCAGATATTATATATTGCTATCCTGAAGAGGTTATGGAGGGTGAGGGCGATTGTGAGGTTATACGCAAAGAAGGTTTCAGGGTAGTTTTTGCTACTGACCTTGGACTTAATGAAGTGAAGGATAGACTATCTCATACACTCCTTCTTAAGAGCCTTGATGTTTATGTTATTAATGATGATATTTCGACAAGCACAGTTAATTCGATGGTTCAAGATAAGGAAGGGGAAGAAAAGAGCAATGTATCCGGAAAAGTTCCAGAGGAAATTGTGTTGAATGATGAAACGGAGAATTTGAAACCTGATGATTCCAATAAAAAAGATAAGAATGAAACCGGGGGAAAACATAATCCTGCCCCAAACAATTCCAGCCCATTGGGTAAGCAGAGCGTTATAAGTGTAAACATATCAAAGCTTGACAGGTTGATGGATATTGTGGGCGAATTGGTAATCGCTGAAGCTATGGTGACTCAGAGCCCGGATCTTGCAGGACTGCAGCTGGATAATTTTCAAAAGTCCGCAAGACATTTGAACAAGATAACAAATGAGCTTCAGGATGTTGTGATGTCTATTCGTATGGTTCCTCTATCAATGACTTTTCAAAAGATGAATAGAATTGTTAGGGATATGGGGAAAAAATTAAACAAGACTATTGACCTTGAAATTATAGGAGAAGAAACAGAGGTTGATAAAAACATAATTGAACGCATATCGGATCCCCTTATTCATCTTATAAGAAATTCCATCGACCATGGAATTGAAGAGACTTCGGAAAGAGAAAAAAAGGGAAAACCTCCAGTTGGCAATCTGATTCTTGAAGCAAAAAATGCTGGTGGGGACGTATGGATTATTGTGAAGGATGACGGAAGAGGACTCGACAAGGAAAAAATCCTTAAAAAAGCAAGAGAAAACAATCTTGTGCATAAGCCGGAAAATGAGCTTACCGATAAGGAAATTTATTCATTTATATTTATGCCCGGCTTTTCAACTAGTGACCATGTTACCGAGTATTCGGGACGAGGCGTGGGAATGGACATTGTAACAAAAAACATATCAATGGTGGGAGGAACAATTAGTGTTGAATCTGCACCGGATAAGGGAACCGCATTTTTCATAAAGTTTCCTCTTACTCTTGCCATTATTAACGGTATGGCGGTAAAAACGGGAAAATCAATCTTTACCATACCTACAATCTCAATAAAGAAGTCTTTCAGAGTGAAAGATGAAGCAATAATTGAAGATGAACATGGAAATGAGATGATTATGGTAAGAGGTGAAGCGTACCCTATTTTAAGACTTCACAAATTTTACAATATCAAAACTGATGTCACTAATTTAGAAGAAGGAATAATAGTGATGATTGAAAATGATTCAAGGGTTATATGCTTATTTGCAGATCAACTGTTGGGAGAACAACAGGTGGTGGTTAAGGCTTTACCTAGGTACATTAAAAAGGTAAGGGGTATTGGAGGATGTACACTGCTAGGTGATGGAAATATAAGCCTGATACTTGATATTGCCAGCCTTATAAATATAAAGGAGGTCTGATTATGACGAAGGAATTGGAGAATGTTACAAAAATTGAAGAGGATACACAAAAAGACAAGTACTTGACGTTTATAATCGGAAAAGAAGTCTATGGGATTGAAATTAAGTTTGTTACCGAAATAATAGGAATTCAGCAAATAACCGAAGTACCGGAACTTCCGAATTATATCAAAGGCATAATAAATCTTAGAGGAAAAATAATACCGGTTATGGATATAAGGCTGAGGTTCAAGAAGGAAGCAAGGGAATATAACGACAGGACATGCATTGTTGTTGTTGAAATAAATGATGTTTTTGTAGGACTCATAGTAGACAGCGTTGCAGAAGTGGTAGGCATTTCCGAAAATGATATAGTGCCTCCTCCGGATACAAGTATCGGTTTTAACAACAGATATATAAAAGGTATTGGAAAGATTGGTGAAGATGTCAAGCTGCTCATTGATTGCAATATGTTATTAAATGACGAAGAATGTGAGAATTTAGCCATGATATCATAAAGCAAAGCCCATGGATATTATAAATACGTAGATGGTGGAGTGCGATGCAGACAATTACGGATAAAGAATTTAAGAGGTTGGCTGAATATATAAAAAGCAATTATGGAATAAACCTGACAGAGAAAAAAAAGACTCTAGTGATGGGAAGACTGAGAAACATATTGCAGCAAAAGAGTTTTAACAATTTTTCTGAGTACTTTGACTATGTAATGGCAGACAGATCAGGGGAAGCTGCAATGACACTGGTGAACAAAATAACGACTAATCATACCTTTTTTATGAGGGAGTCGGATCATTTTGATTACTTTAAAAAATCTGTTCTTCCCTATTGGTCTTCTGTTTCTCAAGAGGATAGAGATATAAGGATTTGGAGTGCAGGTTGTTCTAGTGGTGAAGAACCCTATACCCTTGCGATGATTATGGCGGATTTTTTCGGTGCACAAAAGCCCTTCTGGGATACAAGAATTCTTGCAACAGATATATCGATGGAAGTGATTAATAAAGCGATACGTGGCATTTATTCCAATGAGAATATTGAGACGATTCCAAAGGAATGGAAAAGGAAATATTTTAGAAAACTTGACTCAGATAATTTTGTTATAACCGACAGTATTAAGAATGATGTCATATTCAGATTATTCAATCTTATGAACCAAAGTTTTCCTTTTAAGAGAAAGTTTCATGTTATATTCTGCCGGAATGTGATGATATATTTTGATGAGAAAACAAAAATGGACTTGGTAAACAGATTCTATGAGTTTACTGAATCTGGGGGTTATCTGTTTATCGGTCATTCGGAGTCTCTGAACCGTCAGGAAACTAAATATAAATATATTATGCCTGCAGTATACAGAAAGGAATAACAATATGAGAAAAATAAAAGTTCTGATAGTTGATGACTCTTTATTCTTCAGGGAAACCCTTGCAAGAAAAATATCGCAGGATTCCGCTATTGAGGTAGTGGGAACAGCTTTTGACCCGTATTCAGCTAGGGATAAGATTATTGAGTTGCAGCCGGATGTTATGACTTTAGATGTTGAAATGCCAAGAATGAATGGTATCGAGTTTTTAAGGCGGCTTATTCCTCAGTATCCCATACCTGTTGTTGTAGTAAGTTCGGTGAGTGAAAGCGTGTTTGATGCCCTTAAGGCAGGAGCAGTTGACTTTGTTACAAAACCCGATATGTCAAATCCGAAGGGAGTGGAAGCAATTATAAACGAGCTGATAGTTAAAATTAAAATTGCTTCTACTGCAAAGGTTGGACGTGGAAAAAATGAGTCAATTTTGGCGAACTCCAAAATCGATACATCAGATAGGGGTTTAAGTAGAGTTATTGCAATTGGTGCCTCAACAGGAGGTACAGAAGCGATTTTTAATATACTGAAGAATTTTTCGAAGGATATACCGGGTATTGTTATTGTC
The DNA here is from genome assembly GCA_012523755.1 of Clostridium sp. Taxonomy (GTDB): domain Bacteria; phylum Bacillota; class Clostridia; order Acetivibrionales; family Acetivibrionaceae; genus Hungateiclostridium. The sequence continues at coordinate 11,806 of JAAYTO010000213.1, forward strand.
CAGCACATGCCACCGGTATTTACCAGAATGTATGCAGAAAGACTTAACAATTCATGCCTTATAGAGGTTAAGGAAGCTAGTAACGGTGATATGGTTTATCCGGGAAGGGCTTTGATTGCACCGGGTGAATACCATATGAAGCTAAAAAAGAGGGATGGTAAATATTTTGTAGAGTGTGCTAAGGGACAAAAGGTTAGTGGACACTGTCCGTCGGTTGATGTGCTTTTCGACTCTGTTGCAGAGACTGCCGGTGCGAATGCAATCGGAATAATTCTAACGGGCATGGGAAGTGATGGAGCTAAGGGGCTTTTGGCTATGAGAAAGAAAGGAGCAAGAACATTTGGACAGGATGAGAAGTCATCTGTTGTTTATGGAATGCCAAAGGTTGCCTTTGAAATAGGTGCGGTAGAAAAGCAGGCATCCCTTGATGCCATACCTCAATTGGTTTATTCCTTATTGAAGAATAATTAGATCAAATGAGAAAATCATGGCTTGCTCAAATATAAAAGACGAATGAAGATAATTTACAATGAAGGCCTTAAAAGGATGGTCGCAGTGGAAGATTTGCAGATAATATGCAGCATGTAACCGTATCAAGAACATCGATAGAAAGGGGTTAAAAAATGAGAATACTTATTGCGGAAAATGATCTTGCCAGCCGAAAGTTCCTGTATAAGTATCTGTCTTCCTACGGAGAATGCGACATCACGATAGACGGAATTGAAGCCGTAGATGCATTTATAATGGCACTGGAAGAAGGAAACCCTTATGATTTGATATGTCTTGACACCATGATGCCAAAGCTTGGTGGAACCAGAGCATTGAAGGCCATAAGGGATGTTGAAAAACAAAAGGGAATTGAAGACGATAGACAAGTCAAAATAATTGTGACCACAGCATTAAATAATACAACAAAGGCTTGTCCCTCCTTTGATACCGGTTGTGAGGCTTATACGGTAAAGCCCATAGATGAGGAGAAGTTTGCTGATGTCTTAAAAGAATTCGGCTTATTGGAGAAATGTCATAAGTGAGATGGCCAAAAAGCGGTGGGGGACCGATGCCCCCGGAGCTTTTAGTGGAAAGGTTTCATAGTGCTGCTATTTAAAAATCTTTCTGGTTAAGCGTTTAAAAAAGCCGACTTTGTTTCTTTCTCTCCACATTCCGATGGAGCGGTCAACATTGTCAAAATGTTTATCTAATTTGCTTTCAAGTTTTCTCACATTATTTTCAAAGCATGCCCCCAGCTCGAGTTTTGTTTTGTTTATTTCATTTACCACATGCTCCTTTGTTGACTCTAACTCAAGAGAAAAATTGTTGCTAAGTTGCTCGCCTAATTCCTGGAAGAATCTGTTTATTTCAATTGAGTTGTTGTCAGGTTTAACCGCTGTTGCCGGCACAATATTATTTTGCTCTACAACCGGGGGAGGGTTGCTGATAATATTCTCGGACTCAAGAACCTTTTTTATTGCTTTTATCTCAAGACCTTCATCCCTCATGGCTTTGATCTTATACATAATATTTGCAAGTTCAGGAGTATAATAACGTCTGCCTCTTCTATCCTTTGGAACGGTCATGTTGAACTCTCTTTCATAGTATCTTAAAGCATGGTCTGTTACCTTAAGGCATTTACTAAGTTCAGTAATAGAATACCGGTCTTTTAAAACTTCCACTTAAAATACCTCCATTTCTTTAAAGCCTAGATGTTTTTTATCAGGTTTTATTTTCAAGTTCCAAAAGGCAAGTATTATAATAGCACTATTCCAAAAAAGTGTAAACGTTTAGACGATTATTTTCTCAATATTTCCACAGCCCGGGTGATATCATCGGGTATGGGTGCGGTAAGCTCAAGAGTTCTTCCGCTGTAGGGGTGAACAAAGACAACCCTGTATGAGTGGAGGGCTTGTCTTTTGATTATTTTGGATATATGAAAACAAGAATTATTGCCGGAAATTCCGGTATTATTGCCCGAAACACAGGTATCTTTACAGCCGGAGGAAATCAATACATTGTTTGTATTAAAGTCCGGTAATTGAGGGTAGAGGGTGTCACCGATTAGAGAATGCCCTATGGCCTGACAATGCACCCTGATTTGATGGGTTCTTCCGGTTTCAAGCCTGAATTTTAAAACTGTGGCATTGTTAAGGCATTCAATGGCATTATAATGGGTCAGGGAAGGACTTCCGCCCCGGGAAATCTGCCTTTTTATTATGCTTCCCGGCATTCTTGAAATGGGCATGTCTATGACTCCGCTGCCGGGATTTACAATGCCGTGCACAACACCAATGTATTCTTTTAAAAAAGACCTGTCGTTCATCTGTTTTATGAGAATATTTTGGGAAAAGGAATCTTTAGCAAATATTATAATGCCCGAGGTATCCCTGTCCAGCCTTATGACCGGACGGATCTTTTTTTTAATTCCTTTGCTTTGAAGATAAAAGGATACGGCATTAGCAAGGGTTCCATCCGGTTGAATGGATGTGGGGTGTACCACTATGCCCGGCTTCTTATTGATAACAATGAGGCTTTCGTCCTCATAAATAATATCAATGGGAATATCCTGAGGAACCACCGATTCATCGGCTTCTTCCACATCAAGATCAACCTCTATGATATCATCCTGGCTTACTGCAACGTTTATTCGCACAGGATTACGGTTGCATAGTATCTTGCTTTGGTACTTTAGCTTTTTAATGAGCCTTCCGGAAAGCTTCATTTTGGTCTTTAATATGTGTTTAACGGTTTTTCCGGAAACTTCTTTGTCAACAGTGTATTTCAAAATCAAATTTTATCACCATGTAAATACTATTACACTGAAGGATAGAATTCAAGACCCCAATTTAATTGTCTTAAAGTGCAAGTGTATGTAGGTGAAGAAACACGGTGAAATCATGAAGGAAGATTAAGCCATGGCATAAATTACAGATAAACTTTATTGAGCCTTTGTAGTAAGATGTTACCCATAGATAATGAAAAGTGGGGTTATACTAAATGGGTAAGAAATTATACAAAGGGAG
>JAAYTO010000214.1 GCA_012523755.1 Clostridium sp.
TAGGGAAAAAGTAATAAAGAATGATGAAAAATATCCGGTAAGCAAAGCCAAAGGTATTTCCAAAAAATATAACGAGACATAGATTGCGGTTAAATCATTAGAACACAACGGTTCTGTTAACTAAGTATGAAAAAATGAGACCTGAAAGACCTTTGGTAGAGCTCTAAAAAGAAAAAAGCCTACTAATGGAAACGACTAAGAACAAAGTAACATGAAAAAAAGTGATGTGCAACCCTTAAAAGTTCTAATTAAGGTAGCACAAATAGTCCTGGCACAGCGCAGGACGGAATGAACCTTGAAATCTGAATATTACTCAAGCTACCAAAAGCCAAAAGAACCGTTCTTTTTCCGAGTATTTAGCCCCGCCAACTTGAGCTGGGGTTAGGCCGTTGAGGCTTAAATGTGGACGAACGAAGTTGTAAAAGAAAATGTATGTAGCAATGAGCCGATTGGCAGATTCGAATGAATTAAAGCCTCTTTTAGGTTTGTACCACGCTTTGAATTGCCCGTTAAAAGCCTCTATAACATTGTTGTTGATTAAATCATTAAAGTCTTCCACACGAATATGTCTGGCCTCTGGAAAGAACAGAGAAGCAGGCTGTTGATAGGCATAATATCGATCAGAAATCACAGCGGATTGAGGTTGTCCGAACTTTCTTTTACAGCTTGATAAAAGGGTATGAGCAGCGGATGAATCACGGTTAGGAGAAAGATGAAAATCAAGAACTAATCTGGTTTCAGAATCAATGGCAAGCCAGAGATAATAATCTTTCCCAGAAATTTTGATATAGGTTTCATCAAAATGCCATTCATCCGAATCGCAGAGCTTAATCCCCAAAAGCCGATCTGTGGCGATCTTTTTAAATACCGGGGCAAAGCGCTTGATCCATTTCGAGATGGTAACATGCGAGACTTTAATCTGATGAACCATGTATAAGATTTGGGAAACCTTGCGGGTAGTTGAATTACCGCAAAAGTAGTAATTAAGGGCACAAAGAACAATGTGGAGAGAATGACGCATTCCTTTAAAAGAAAAGCTTTGTGGGTTCAATTCAGAAGAAGGTGGTTCCACGTTAATGAGCTTCGGAACTCTAAAGGAATGGTTACATTTTTTATCACCACAACGGAAGTTTGAGTAATAAGTATAGTCATGGTGAAGAAAAGTTACTTTACCGCAAATCGGGCAATCAGGATATTTTCTCCGTTTTTTATTTCTCGAATTACGAGGCGGTTTATCAAGAACAAACTGTCGCCTGCAATGTTTGCACTGATATTTTTGGAAACCTTCATTGTCCTTACCAAAACGGTAAAGATCTTTCGAAAAACACCTTGGACATACTGCGTTAGATGGTATAATAGTCATGAGACTTGAGCGCTCCTTTCTGGGAGGTAATGGTGGTTTCGCGATTTCCATTATACCAGAGGCGTTTCAGGTCTCATTTTTATTATTAAGTTAACAGAACAACAGTATGCAACAGGAGGTGTATAAAATGAACGAGGTCAAATCAAGAAAAATCAATTGGCAAGGCTTACTGAGTACCAATTCTTCCGAGTACTTTGTTGCCATATGTTTAATAGTAGTTTGCATTTTGTTATCGATAGTTTCTCCGGCATTTTTGTCAGGTAAAAACATTCTAAATATTCTGGTTCAAACATCAATAAACAGTATTGTAGCCATTGGAATGACATTAGTTGTTCTCACCAGTGGAATTGATTTATCAGTTGGTTCGGTGGTTGCATTAACTGGTGTATCGGTGGGAATTTCCTTTGTAGCAATGGGTAGCGACATCACTAACACAGGTATTGGATTGGCTTGCATTCTGATTGGGTTAGTGGTAGGTGCTATTACTGGTTTTTTTAACGGCATTTTGATAGCCCAGATAAAAATGCCTCCATTTATTGCGACCTTAGGAAGTATGTCAATTGCAAGAGGTCTGGGGCTTATGATGAGTAACGGCTCTACCACTGTCGGATTACCTAATGTCATCGGATTTCTAGGAAGCGGACGTATAGGTTTTATTTATACACCAATAGTTTTAATGTTGATACTGTATGGAGTTTTCTGGTGGATTCTAAGGTACACGAAATTTGGTCGAAATATATATGCGATTGGCGGAAATATGGAAGCTGCTAAGCTTTCAGGTATTAAAGTAAAGAAAACCTTGTTAGGAGTTTATGTATTATCAGGTATATGCGCCAGTATCGCTGCGATAGTTCTTATAGGCAGATTAAACTCTGCATCTCCTACCGCTGGGAAAAGTTATGAAATGGACGCTATAGCAGCCACCGTTATTGGGGGTACTAGCATGAACGGTGGTGAAGGGAAAATTATAGGAACATTAGTGGGAGCCCTATTTATAGCTGTTCTTAGAAACGGTCTTAATCTATTGAATGTTTCATCATATTCGACGGAAATATTTGTCGGAGTACTTATCGTAGTGGCAGTTATGATGGATACAATAAGACAAAGCAAAAACGCTTAGTAAGTGTAAAACAATAAAACCTATATTCTTAGCGACATAATAATATTACATAAAAAGTGAGGGGTTCAATATGTATCAAAAATATTTAACAACAAATTACCCAAACATCTTCTTTGAAGATAACAAAGTCGGAAGACTGAAAAAGCGTATTTGGGACGCATCGGAAGAAGAAATCGATAAAATTCTGGCGGATTATGGCATACCCGCAGAAAGTGAGTTGGGAAAGGCAGGCTGTTATATTCAAAATACTCCGCGTAACAAGGTACTAGAGAAACGCGCAAAGAATGATATCGTTCTTGTTCCTATCGGATGTACAGAGAATCACGGCATACATAGTAACAGCGGGCTGGATACTTTTATGTGTACATCGATATGCGAAGCTGTCCGCCGTAAAACTGCCAAGAATGGCCAAGAAGTTGCGTTAGCGTTCCCTCCGTTAAATTATGGGGGACACCCGTACCATCACCTGGGAATGGCCGGCACTGTAATGGTGAGCGAAAAAGCTATTGTTGAGACACTTATTCATGTAATGTGTGGTTTATGGGATGACGGTTTCCGTAAAATTATTTTGGTAAATAACCATGGTATGGACTGGATGCTCGAGTCTGCAATACAGGAATTCTTTAAGAGATTCCAGTTACCGGCATTTGCTACAGTAGTAGAATGGCATAGAGCTGTACGTGAATTTTTCTATCCGTTGGGAGATGAGCGACCTGATTTTGTAAAAACACCATTTGTACATGCTGACGAATCAGAAACTTCAGTAGCCTTGTTGTTATTTAAGGACATGATAGATATGAGTGTAGTTGTGGACGCACAGTCTAAGAGTTTTGGCATGTTGGATGATGGTTTCTATGATGGATCTGTTGACTCATTCCACCGTCCAAACAAATGGTCGGAGGCTGAAGGACATAGAGTTATCGAACGTTTTGGAACTCCCGAAGGTGTAGTAGGCTATCCTTCTTATGGTGATCCACGAAAAGCGAAGAGACCTATAGCTGCTATATGTGAATACCTGAATCTTATGGTTGAGGATATTTTAAGTGCTTATCCCGCCGGAAAAGTACCCGATCCTAAGAAATTCTCTTTAAGACCTTATGAAGAAATCGAGCCCTGCTTAAGAGAACCTATGAGCGAAGGGTGGAAGAGTGTGCATGAGTTACCTCGCCGTGGCACATTTATAGACTAATTAAATTTGGAAAGTGATCAAAATACTTATGTGTTCAATGCAACAGCTCCATACCAAGTGTGTGGAGCTGTTTTATGGTTCGCCCAGCATGGGACCTTCCTGCCGCTGAGGCAAGGAGCAAGTTCTCGCGTATAGATATGTACCCCCATGTCTATTATTCATATAAGTACTCGCACATCAAAATCCCGGTGGCAGCGAGGGCAATTTACGGTATGTCTTCCTTTTCTTTTGGGGAGACGAAGGATGGCTTTGCAATGCAAGCATTTGCGATAACGATGTGTCTTGCTTTCCTTTATTCTACTAATTAATAGTGAAAGTTTTGACTTTATCGGATTCCATATTTTTAAGAACTTTTGGTTCTCAAGTTGCCGTTTGTATATATTCCGTGAAAAGGTCCTGTAAATCATTAAGATAAGAATAGCCCATACTGCGATGTCCAGTACCAATAGCCTAATAAAAGCATTAATAAGCATCAATACAAAGCTAAGGATAAGCAATCCATAATATAACTGATCTGCGCCGTATCTGCCGTACATAAAACGAATAATTTTTTCTCTGAATTTTCCCATAGTTCAAACTCCTTAATATGGCTTTCACAAAAGATACATTATGTGAGCCATAAGAGTATTATACCTTTATTTGATGTCAAAATGCCATAACAAGAATTTTATTCCGAATAACCAATAGATGAAAAGGTGAAATTAACTCTTGGTTATAAAGGATTTAATAGAGAGGATTGCTTTGAATAACGACATAAATAATAGCAAGAGTATTGGCGTATTTGGGTTTGCACCTTTGTTTTTTCTGCTTTCATTTATATGGTTTATACTTATATGTTCACTGTTTTGTCGTGCTGAATATTGCAGCTATAAATATTTGGATAATCCTGCATGGGCTGAGCAGAATACCATTTTTCTTATTTTAAGCTCTGGTTTATTTCTGGCTGTTGCGGTCCTGATCTATATGTTCAGCAGGCACCTTGATAATTTCAAAAGAACACATGTCTTATTTACAATAATCTATCTTTCTGTATTGGCCCAATTATTGTTTATATTATACTTTCCGGCCAAACAGTTTGCAGATCAGGATATCGTTAATAGGATAGCATATGAAATTATCGATAATAATTATAACGCTTTTCAAGAAAGAGGATATCTGTATCAATATCCTAACAATATCGGTATAGCGTTTCTATTATCGGTTATCTACAGAATATTCCCACAGGCTCTTATGGTTCCCAAGCTTTTAAATATCGTTTTTTCTACCGTTACATCTTTTTTGATATTCAGAATATACGAGGAGGCGTTTCCGCAAAAAAATACAAATGATTTTGCATTGATATTCTTCTCAAGCTTTTTTCCACCTATGATAATGCTGAATAACCTTGTATATAATGACATCTATGCCACCACATTATTCTTGGGAAGTATTTTTAATGCCATGAGATTCGTGAAGACAGAAAATAAGAAATATCTTGTTTTAACAGGAGCCTTATTAACACTCGGGAATTTTTTAAGACAGGTTGGAGCAGTGTTTCTTCTGGCAATCATAGTGTATTTTGTAATTAAAAGGGTTCCGCTTCTTAAATCCCTTGCATTCTTCGGAATTGTTCTTGTTTTATTTAGGATGCCAATGTTTCTGGTTAACAATTATCTTATTGAGACTGAAAAGATTCCGGAACCGATAGGTACAAACTCAATACCTATTGATATGTGGATTCATATGGGCATGAACGATGAAAAATTCGGTTATTGGGATGATTCATATTCGTTGAATATATATTCTAACCAAGGTAAGTACGAAAAAGAAAAAAGCAGACAGATATATAGAATGCTAATTAATAAAAAGCTTGAGGAAAAAGGGTTGTCAAACCTAGCAAAAGTATATATTAAAAAAAATATATGGCTTTGGACTGAGGGAACATATCAGGCTGAATATTATGGAGTCGGTTCCTGGGGGCATTTATATTCCACAATTGCAACTGATAAGCTTGATAATAGTGTGCTATTCAGGGATTCAATAAGATGGACATTACATGTAATAAATATTTTGATGTTAAGCCTGATATTTATCGGGCTATTAGAATGCATTATAAAAAAGGTTCCATATCTGTTGTTATTACCGGCCATTGTAGTAATCGGATTTATCGGATTTTACACTGTCTGGGAGATAAAGCCCAGATATATTTATCCTATTTATCCATATATGATTCTGATGGCCTATCAAGGGCTGAGTACCTTAATGGATATTCTGGCAACCAGGATAAGATTCTTAAGCCGACTAAATTCTTAAAAGATTAATACACTTTCTTTCAATGCATTTTTAAGATAAGATGAATTTAAATATATCCTGAATGAGAGATTTCTGTTTTCTATACGTATTAATAGATGTAACATGTTACAAATCCGCGGTAAGGGGCGATGAAGCTTTATGGACGATAAGAAGATAATAAATGCTATACGTGCCGGGGATAGTCAATCTATGGAGCTCTTAATGGATAAGTATTCAAGACTTCTTTGGACTATTGCAGGGGCTATTTTAAAAAATTCAGCATCCACCGAGGATGTGGAAGAATGTGTTTCGGATGTATTCCTTCATTTATGGCTTCACCCCGATAAATTTGATTCAAAACGTGGTAATCTCAAAGGCTACCTGGCCCTGTTAACCAAAAGTAAGGCTATTGATAAACTAAGGCAGAATAAGAGAGAGGCTGCGATTCCCCTTGACGAAGATATAATTTTAAAGTCAGAAGATATTTTGGAGAATCTGATTGATAAAGAAGACAAAGCACAACTGATGGATACTATCAGGGCTTTAAAGGAACCAAACAAGGAGATATTGATAAGAAGGTTCTTCTTTGAACAAAAGCCTTCTGAGATTGCCAGAGCGTTATCCCTGCCTGTAAGACAGGTGGAAAACAGAATTTATCGTACAAAACAGCAATTAAGGCAAATTCCATCATTGAATAGAGGTGTCTAAAATGAAAAAAGATGAGCTTTTCCTTGAATATTTGGAAAGTCAAAATAGCATAAAAGAATATGCCGGCAGCTTTAAGAAAGAAAATCTGATCAGCATCAAGCAGAAATTTTATGAAAAAGCAGGACTCAACAATAGTTCTGTTAAAATACCTGAAAAGAGAAACAGAAGAGCAAGATTCAGAACATGGATTGCGGCAACTCTCGTGTTTTGCCTGCTGACAGGTGTAATAGCATTTGGCGTTATAGACATGTCACCCTTAATCAATATTATCGGTGAAAAGTTTGGCACAGTACTTCAACCAATAAATATGGCTGATGAATACGATGGCATTGAATTAAAAACCCTGGCTGCAATTAATGACGATGATATGGTCTATATTTATTTTACCCTGACTGATTTAAAAGAAAACCGAATTGACAGTAAAATTGATATCTATGATTTTGTTGTAAAAAATACTATGGGGCTTAATTGTGAGGTTATTGGTTTCGATGAGGCAACCAAAACAGCCACTTTAAGAATTACCGGCAGCGGTGGGAGAAAGCTAAATGGCAAGAATTTATCCATGAGAATCGACCGCTTTTTGACTGGCGCCAAAAGACATGAATTCGACACAGGACTAAATTTAGCTGAAATTATTTATGATGCAAAAAACACCGAAACGGAATTTATAAGCCTGGATAGGATTACCGGAGGTTCGTACAGTCAAGATACGTCCAAGAACAAAAAAATTGAGCTTCTTAAAAAAGATGGACTTTCTATAAGTATTCCCGGGATGGATTGGCTGGTAATCTCTAATATAGGCTTTGTGAATGGTAAACTTCATATCCAGGTGAATCCGGACAGTAATATGGGCCGCTTTAACCACGGATATTTCTATTTCGCCGACACCATGGGAGATCCTGTGCACTATAATACTGAAAATATTTATTTTGGCGAGTACAAGCTGGGAAACATCACACATGGCGGCGATTATATAGAATACATCTTTGATATCTCTGACATTAAAGAACTTGAGGGATTAAAACTAATGGGGGCGTTTACTGTCTATGACAGATATATCAGCGGTAAATGGGAAAACAGATTTACGGTTAATTCAATTGGCGGAAGTAAAGAAATTGACACAAATATTGCCATAGAAGGAGCAATAATTAAGAAGGTTGTTCTGTCTCCTTTGGGTATTAATTTTGTAGCTCAGGGAGAGCCCATTGATAAAGAAAGCCAGCAATTACCGATGTATGATTTTGATGTAATAATCCATTCTGAAAACGGGGAATCTGAAAAACCGTATACTGTAATGTACTATGCCGAGCCAGGACAGTACAATATAAAATATGTCAGCTCTGAATTAATAGACGTTGAGAAGGTAACATCAGTTTCCATAAACGGTGAATTAATAGACTTTAGCCAATAAGGGACAGGATGTTGATTTTCATGTTTATTTGACTATCAACTGGATCAGCACCATATAAACTGCCGTACCGAAGCCGATACTCAATAGCGTATTGTTCTTCCACAGATGAAGAACCACGACGCAAAAGACAGCTATTGCTTCTGGGATCCCATAGGGGCTTGATATAAAGGATACATTTTTTAAACAGTAAACCACCAGTAAACCAATGGCTGA
>JAAYTO010000215.1 GCA_012523755.1 Clostridium sp.
TTATCGGAGAAGGACGGAAAGAGGCAAAGTTGTCTGGCGCTGCGCTACAAGGATTGAAAAGGGGAAAGACGCATGTCCACATTCCAGTACGCTTGATGAAGGATGGATACAGGATACCATTGGCGAGACTGTTTGCCAGAACAGAGCTTATGATGAAAGCATAATCAGAAATGAAGTTGATAAAATCCAGGTTTTTGACGCTTATATTCTGATTTTCCACACGAATGGGTCGCAGGAGAAAAGGACGCTCCGGAATGACTGACAAATATACAAAATTTTCTACAAAATCGCTTTTATTATGATATATTTATAGTAATATCAAAGGTTAGCAAAATTTATTTAAGAATAGGAAATAATCATTATGGGAAAACAAAAAGGAAATGTCTGGGAGATTCGGTTTGAATAGAAGAAACGAGAAATACATCTATTTATATGGCAACGGTCCAAACGGAGTCTGCCGCTAGGGGGCTACCAGACTCAAACGACATCTTTTTTGCACACTTAAGGCAGTAGAAGCCGCAATCCTGTTATAACGAGGAATTGCGAGATTGGAAACAAAAGTATATTTTGACGTTTTGCTGGTTAAAGAAAAAGCTTATTGCTTATTATATAAGAAAATGGTATTGTTTTTGAAAATATGAAAATTTCCATGACAACATGTCAACATTGGAACTGGTCTTGAACATGCTTGAAGAGGCCACTTCAACTGACGATGGAAGATTGTACAAGATCAATTGTTCAAGAGTGGTTTTAACATCTTTTTAGCAAGTTACGATGAGTAATCCTGTTGCAACGTCTGGAAGCACGACAAATAGTGGTGTTGAAAGGATATACTGGGGGACATAAGGAGCATAAGGAACATGAGTACAATTATTGATTTGATGTTGGCTATCAGAGAAAGACGCACTATTTTTTATCATAAGGATACAAATCAATTTGATCACCTTCCTTTTTCGGAAATCGAAAGGAGAGAATTGAAACCTGATGCGCGAATCCCTATTAATGACCCGAACAACCTCAGACTTCCATCCTATGAAGAAATCAATCATGAGGAAATTATGCGCTTTTATGTGAGAGAATGTGTGGAAGATAAAGAAATTCGGAAACAATTATTTGACATCTTAAAACGAAATGAATATATGGACGCATATTTGGATAAGCTTCGTGAATTGAATTTATATGACGATTTTGTAGGTTCTTGTGGAGATGTTTACATTCAAATCTTTAAGGAATGGGCTGATAAGAATGATCTCGATTTCAAATAGCAAACACCATTATGTCAACTATCCACCACTTAACGCTTTAAGCGTTTGAAGCGGTGGTTAAAAAGTTCGGCTGGGCAGGAACCGTGCTACCGCTTTAAAAGTATGAATATATTGATGAAACAAGTTAGGAAGAAAAACGGGAGGAGAGTATGAGAACAGAAGCAACGATTGAAGAATGGAAAAGATTATACGAAGTGGCTACAAGAATTCGCGAATTAAATCCATGGGATTTATTGTGGGATATGGACATCATTGGGATACGTGTGGGAAAAGAACCTGAAAATACGGTATTTTACAGTATATTGGGAAAAGGCGGGGAATGTTATGGAATTGTGGTCTATGAGGGATATGATGCCTTTAACAGTTTCCTGATGCTGACTATGCAGGAGCAGATGAACCTGTCGATGGAATATGCGATGTTTAATCAGAGTAATTTTACTTGCTACTGGGGTAATCGGGAAGAACTGTCAGTGAAGCAGCGAGAGATAATCAAAGAGCTGGGATATAAATATCGTGGCAAGAATAATTGGCTGTATTTCTTGTCCTATGAAGCTGGATATTACCCATATAATCTGAATCAGGGTGAAGTTGTACGGATGACGGAGCATCTGGAAGATTTGGAAATGGCATTCACTTATTACAAAGAGACAGATACTAATATTGATTTTGAAAATGGAAACATGTTCTCTTTTGTATATTCATCAGACAGGAAAACATGGCATTTTGGTGAGGAACCGTTGCCATTTACCGCTTATAATTTTGGAAACCTTGTGATTACAGATGAAGAACTTTTAGGAGAATTAAGCAAGGTTCCAAAGGGAACATTTTCATTGGAAGCGGATGTGAGACCAATGGGGGCTACAGTATCAGATAAGAAGTATGATAAGCCTGCAAATCCTACAATGAGTATTCTGGCAGAAGCCAATACGGGAGTGATTATTTCATGTGATATGAATGAGCCGAATGAAGATGCTATGGTGAGATTGGCAAAGACGGTGATAGGATTCATATTTCAAGAGGGAGTGCCAAAGGAAATCAGAGTGTCCAATGCTATTGTAGAAGCAGTATTGGAACAGATTTGTGAGATTTGCAAAATAAAACTACGGCGTATGAAGCATCTGAAAAGAATTGATGAGTTCTGGACGGCGATGAAACGGTATCGGTAGGGTATAAGAGTTCTGTGGATGATTCTGTTTCCAGGCCACGGTGTCAGGCAGTGCGCCATGATTCTTTTGAAGAAGTCAGTAATTGTAGTGCTTGCAGCAATTTAGTGCTCAGTAAGTGCTTGGCACCCCTGCTTTGCGCACATTGCGGTGATATTTTTCGCAGAACAAAATGGAACAGTCGTGTACTAGGCCCGATAGTCATAAGAATTACAGCAACAAGGCATCTTGAAGCTCTAGCCATTTTGATAAGATATGATTTTATTGAGAATATGGACTGGGTTAAACAGTTGAATGAATCATCTGGCAGGACGACTGTGAGGCATTTAATAATTACTATTAAATGTAATTTGTATAACACGATATGATATAATATTAAAATACTTTCAGAGGATAGGAGTGAGAATATATGACCGGAGAAAAGGCAAAGAAAATTTTTGAACAATATAACCGCACATCAGACGTCGTCCGTTGCCCAAACGGAAGAGCAATTATCCGTAAGCTGATTGATTCTTATGCAAAGGCAGCGGTGAATCTATATGGCATTATCAGCCGAGATGATTTCGTTAGTATTTTCACCAAACAAAATGCCGATTGGACGAGCAACGAAGAAATTTATATTCTCCTCCTGCCGCTTGTGTTAAAAGACGGCTGGTACTGTTTTTACAAAGAGTACATCGTGCATTATTGGTTTTTCAACGATTTTGACCAAGCCGATTATTTACTGAAGTACCAAGCGGACAAGCCCCGCTATATACCCGAAAAAAGTGAATTTCTTAAATACACTGATGAGGATTTCGAAGATAACGACTACTGGTGGAATGTACGCCGTTTTATGTTTGACGTTTTTGGCTACAGAAAAAATACCTTGGAAGGCTATGAGGAAGTTAGGAGTTATATAACTTACGGTGACGGGATAAGGGAATTGGGTTCCATTCTGGACAGCCATAATCTCGTATTTGACGGTGAAAAACAACTGCAGGAGTTTATAAATCTTATTATGATTGCAAAAAACAACACACGCATCTGGGAAAATAACGGACACACACCGTCCGAGCTTCACGAGATTATTAGCAAACATAATAAAAATACTGTTAAATTTCCGACGTTGCAAAGACCGCAAGTAGGACGTAACGACCCCTGCCCGTGCGGAAGCGGAAAGAAATACAAGAAATGTTGTGCCATAGTTGACGATACAAAGTCTGCACAGCTAAACTCTGATGAATGCAGACTTTTCTATGAGACATGGTATGGCATAATGGGCTTTGTCAATGAACGGATGGGTGTAATTAAAGCCAAAATCAAGCCGGAATATCCTAACGCCGTTAACGATATTATGGTGCACAAAGTCAGAGAAGTACTGTGGAAAAAGCCGGAGCTGATAGACGAATATATCAATGAAACAGAACTTCCGCAAGAGAAAATCGACATTCTGAAGCTGTGGAGAACAAAACATAAAAAAGGGATGCTCATTATTTTGGAGTATCGGACGGAATACGCCGTTGCCATCGCTCCGAACGAGCAGGGTGAAGACAGGATTTACGGCATAAAAGGGATAAGCAATTCAGTATCAAACACGATGCGACGAGGCTTGCCCGCTCAAATTGAAACCGTTTTGCTTCCGTTCAAAGGCAAGATCATCTACGACAGCTTCATAAGTTCTATGCAGATAGGATTTGGGGAAGGTGCAAAGGCGGCTTTCCGTGAGATGTATGATAAGGCAATAAAGCATGGGATTATTACAAGTTTGGAATGAAATATATAACGAAGGTGCTACCTTGAGCAAAAGTGAAACATCTATGATATTTAAATGTGACTGTTTAAGAAGGTGAGGAAAATTTCATGACGGATAAAACAAACCCCGAAAAGGCAGCTAAAGAATTGACCATACTGCTGATGTATTTGACAAGATTTAATGAACAAAGTCGTTTCGAGTCAGATTTAGATATGGCATGGAAGGGATTTGATTTTGACATTATAAATGAACTTGATAAAGAAGGCTATATCCGACAGGGAAGCCACCGCTCCAAGTCCGTGGCAATTACAGATGAGGGTATGAAATTATCAAGGGAATTATTGACTAAATATAATATATCTGATTGGAAGTAAAAAATCTCCAATTGGATATATAGGTTCGGATTTTGGAAATCCATCCTTCCGCCAAGGGGGTACCAGTGAGGTACGACATCTTTTTTGCCCACTCAAGGCACGTTGAGTGCGTGACATTGATGTCAAGGTTGTAAACCTTGATTTTACTGGGTTTGTTGGATTGCATCAAAGTTGTCTACTCAACCTTAAGGGCATAAATGCGTACACGGAAACATATCGAGAGAGTATTTTTGCGGTGAATTTTGAGATCAAAAATTGGTAGGGTTGAGTTGTCAGATTAGATAACGCATAGGTTGAAGAGATAGGATAGATGTTGTATAAACTTGATTCTCAGCATTGATATTTATCGTGATTTTTATAATTTTACAAATGATTCCAATTGAATCTTGACAATTATGCTTCTATAAATTACAATTTAAGCAAAATTGTCAACAAGGGATGATATGATGACTGGAACAGAAAAGTTGGATGCATTCATTAGAAACAGTAAAGGCGTAATCACTTCAAAGCTGGCAGCTGATCATGGTATTCATAGGGAGTACTTGAGTGAATTTGTCAGGCAGGGCAAGCTTGAACGTATTGCTCACGGTATATATATTACACCGGATGTATGGGAAGATAAAATGCTGATTCACCAATTACGTAAAAAAAATTTGATATACTCCCATGAAACCGCTTTATTTTTACATGATTTAACTGATAGAGATCCGGTTGCTTATTGCGTGACGGTTCCAACAGGATACAATACCAGCAAGCTAAAGCAAGATGGGCTTATTGTATATACCATCAAAAAAGAATTGCTTGAACTTGGAATCTGTACTAAGAAAACCACCTTCGGAAACGACATAAGAACATATAATATGGAACGCACTATTTGCGATATTCTTCGGGATAGAAATAACCAAGATGTTGTAGTAGTATCAGATGCACTCAAAAGATATGTACGAAGATCGGATAAAGACCTTAACAGATTAATGAAATATGCCGGTATATTAAGAATTGAGAA
>JAAYTO010000216.1 GCA_012523755.1 Clostridium sp.
GTTAACTATTATGTTACCACTTTCTATACTGGTTACTTCAAGTATAGATGGGTTGTACTTCAATAAGAAGTCAGTGTTTAATATACCTTTAGATGGTACTCCAGTAAAGTAAATAGGAATCTCTACTGTGGCACCTGCCGCAGCTTCAACTTTTGCTACTTCTATTGTCATTTGTCCTGGGATGCTTGTCGGCCTTATTGTCGGCGTCGGTGTTGGTGTCGATACTTGACCTCCAACATTAACACCACCAGCTATAAATGTAGATTGTATTTTCCCGAAATCATTGTCTGCAAGAGCACCCATTTTTTCCAGTGTGATCGGTGCAGGTGTTTTTGATTTCACAGTTGCTGTTATTATTGCAAATACTCCGTCATTGAATATTGATTCTATTCCGTCTCCACTTTCTTCACTAAATAAGAATGCTAGTATGCCGTCCTGTTTATCAATTCCTGTATCAAAAGCCCGGCTGTTAACTATTATGTCACCACTTTCTATACTTGTTACTTCAAGTATAGATGGATCGTACTTCAATAAGAAGTCAGTGTTTAATATACCTTTAGATGGTACTCCGGTAAAGTAAATAGGTATCTGTACTGTGGCACCTGCCGCAGCTTCAACACTTGCTACTTCTATCGTCGTTTGTCCCGGAACTCCTGACGGTCTTGTTGTCGGTGTTCCACCGCCAACATTAACACCACCAGCTACAAATGTAGATTGTACTTTTGCAAAATTATTGTCTGCAAGAGCACCCATTTTTTCCAAGGTAATCGGTGCGGATGTTTTTGATTTCACAGTTGCTGTTATTACTGCGAATACTCCATCTTCAAATATTGATTCTAATCCGTCCCCACTTTCTTCACTAAATAAGAATGCCAGTATGCCATCCTGTTTATCAATTCCTGTATCGAAAGCTCTGCTATTAACTATTATGTTGCCACTTTCTATTTTTGTCACTTCAAGTATGGATGGGTCATACTTCAATAAGAAGTCAGTGTTTAATATACCAGTTGCTGGTACCCCAGTAAAGTAAATAGGTATCTCTACCGTTGAATTAACGTCGCCCGTTACTTTACCTACTTCTAATTGCATAGTACTTGCTGCTAGAGTAATCGAGTTGTTTTGATCGTAGGTATTATCTGCTGCAAATACCGCTCCCGGTATCATTACCGAAAAAATCGTTGTCAGCATGGCAATAGCTACGAAAATACTGATGACTTTCTTCATCTACCATTCCTCCCATAAATTAATAATTTTATATGATCTTTGAAAAAGATCTTTAAGGCATTTGTTAACAAACACCTTATATACAAAATAATGCACTGCAAAAGGTTACAACAAACAATATTAATGAATAATATTAATATTTTCATGTTCTTTCTTTAGTTTTAAATACCAGAGAACTTAACGAAAAAAGGTTGGTTTTTGAAAGATGCTTTGGTATGAATAGTAGCACATAAACAACTTGGAACTTACATTGAATACTTGTAAAACAACATAGATACATTATTACAATGAAATACTAAGAATCCTAAAATACTTCTCCAGTATACTCCTCTTATGTTTAAATAAGAACTCAACCAATTATAATTTAGATATGATTACTCTTCGTACAAACTCCTCCCTAATAAAAACTTGTTTATATATAATAACTATGCATTGTTCAAGGTGTGCTAGAGGCCTGTCAAATTGGAAATTAGAATTAAAGTCTTACCATTGAGAAATGAACCGGCTCAGAGACACAGTATTTAAAAAATAAGGATTTGCCTCTTGACTCCCCCAATACATCGTTATTTATTATCGAAACTAATCATGTTTAACTCCATTATATATTAATTTTTATTTTGTTTCAACATGTTTTCAAAATAAAGCACTTTTGTTTTTTTAAATGTCTCCTTCCACGGTGTTTAATCTCAAAAATCATCCTTTATCTTTTTAAATTTATTTCTCAGTGTCTTCACTTTTAGAAATGCTCTAATTTCCCAAACCATTACTAGATCAATAATTTAACTGTTCATACTAAAATTAGCAGCTCTGGGCTCTGTATTGGGCAATAATCTTCTCACGTAATATATATTCGGTAATAATACAGATTTTCGGGGGTATTTTTATAAAAAACTTTTTTTTCGTAATTTATTATAATTACATTTCTTGTTTTATACAGGTTTCACAGCAGCTGTTTATCAACAAATGGGTGTATATTATTTAAGTAAAGAAAAAAGTGGAAGAAACTTTGTGAACCAAGTGAAACTTAAGCTTTTGGAATATTTTTCTTTATATTTGTTTAATGAACCCTCAACAAACATTAAAAATATTAATATTGCTTGTTATCTGTAAAAATATTATAATTTAAATAAATTTTATATCAAAAGGGATGAACACAAATGGCAGGCTTCTTAACTCACACTGTTTTTGCGAAGGAAGTGCTTAAAAGAATAAATAATGAAAAGTTGAAAAAACAAATCCAACTAAGAATGAATTTATTCATTCTTGGAGCTCAAGGACCTGACATCTTCTATTACTACTTCAATTTTATTTTTGGGAGACACAAAAGAGAATACCTTCAAAAAATTGGCAGTATTATGCACACCTTAAAAACTGGAGATTTCTTAAAACTAGGCATTGAATACGCTTTAGAATCTGCGGATGAAAAGCATAAATTAGATCTTATAACGTATATGCTCGGTTTTATGTGCCACTTCCATCTTGATAGCAGTATCCATCCTTACGTGTGCTTTTGCTCTAAAAATGGCATTTATAAAGAAGATGGCAATTTGACGAAAGTATCACATCAAGATATTGAAACAAGCATTGATATTATTTATTTCAGAGAAAAAGAGGGAAAATCTGCACAGAAAACAAAGTTACATAAGTCTTTTAATACTGGCAGCGTGCCTTCAGTAGTTTTTGTTTTTTTAAATTATGCACTAAAAAATCTTTTTAATCTGGATATATCGCCCAAAACAATAAAAAAGTGTATGGTTCATATGAGAAGAGCTTTTGTATTATTATACGATCCCTTTGGGCTTAAAAATACAATACTAATATCCCTCGGTGTAAATATTCCCAAACCTTTTTATACTGCAAGGGAAAAAACAAACATCGACTGGTTGAACAGAAAGCGTAAAAGGTGGCATCATTTAGAAGACAGAAATGAAATATACACACAAAGTGTTGATGAATTATATAAGACTGCATTAAAAAATTGTTCTGATCTAATAACAGCCATGTATCAAAAGATTAATAAAAAACAGAAGTTGGATGGCTTGTTTCCAAACATCAGTTATATAACCAACAAACCCTGCAAAAACTAATCATGCACACTTAAATGAAGTTCCGACGTCTATGGGTACATATTATTTAGTGGGATTTCACGAAGTGAAATGACCAAAAAGCGAAGGGGCTCGATGACACTAAGCGTTTGTTCGATGCACCTGAGCTTTTGTTCAATGCACCCATGTTCTACTCCATCTGAACAAATTACTTTAGTTAGACATGTTTGTCTTAAGCCAATTAACAACATACGCCACAGCATGCTTGTCATGATGAACACTGCAATAGTCTGCAACCTTTATTAAGTCCGGCTGTGTATTTTCAACTGCAAAACCTGTTCCTGACATTTCAACCATCTCTATGTCATTCTGATTGTCGCCTATGGAAATCACTTTACTCATAGATATCCCCATCATTTTTGCAAGTTCACGCACCGCCTTTCCTTTTGAAGCTTCCCTGCTTAAAATTTCAAGAAATTGTTTTTCTGAATATACCATGCGGAAGGTTGTATCCTTTCCTTTTAAATAATTTTCAACATCTATAAGACTATTGGGGTTTGCTGTAAGAATAATCTTGTATAGGCGATCCGGCATCTCATCTACAGTAATTATTTGGGGATTAAAGCCTTCCTTTTTCCTATGTTTTTCTGTCTCTTCATTTTCTCTCAATAAATAGACATTATCTCCCCCCTCAAAAATTTCAATTCCCAAGTAGGTAAATCTATTTAAAAGATCCTTAAGTATCACACCTATATCTTCTTCAAGATATGTATCCCAAAGTTTTTTTTCCTTTTCGAAGTCATATATTAATGTTCCGTTATACAAAATTACAGGAGCATTTACCGGTAGTATACTCAAATACTTTCTTACACCCAGTTCCATCCTTCCCGTTGCAATAGTAAATACCCCTCCGTTATCCACAAAGTATTCAATCGCCCTGACATTTTCATCACTTACTTCTAACTTGCTGTTTAGAAGAGTTCCATCCATATCACAAACTAGCATAAGGCCAGTAAATTCTTTTTCCATTATCAGCTACTCCTTCAAATTTTATTATGCTCTTTTCTCAAATTCATGAGACTCTCTATATGCTCAGCAGCATCATACAGATCCTTAGCAATATAATGGACAAAACTAAAATCCTGCTTGCATGTATACTCCGATGGAACAGCAATTGTGTAGCATCCTGCCCTTTTCCCGGATAGAGCACCGTTACATGAATCCTCAAGTACAACACATTCAGAAGGTAATACTTTAAGCTTTTCCGCCGACCTTAGATAAATCTCAGGATTGGGTTTCCCTTCACTTATATCATCCGAAGTCTGCAAAATATCAAAATACTCTTCTATTTTAAGTTTATCCAGCACTATTCTTAAGAATTTATCGGGAGACCCCGTAGCTATGGCCATCTTTAGTTTACCCCTAAAACGATCCAAGATTTCATAAAGTCCTTTCATTGCTTTCACTTCATTTCTGAGCCTCTCTTCAAACAAATTATTCCTAATTTTGAGAAGCTCCTGACATGAAATATCAATTCCCAAATCCTTTGCATAAATGCTTATAGCCTCTAAAGGCTTCCTTCCCATCATTTTTTGCAGTGTCTCATCGCTTACTACTTTCCCATAATTTTTGGCCAATGCCCTTTCCACATCAAAATACAGGCGTTCCGAATCGATCATTAATCCATCCATATCAAATATTATTGCTTTTATACTATCCAAATCAATACAACCTTTCCTTATAAAAAGTGTGTCATGAAAAACACTTTCCATTCATAATATCAAAATTCTAAGGCTCTGTACTTGCGAAACTTAAGTTTATGGAATATCTTTCTTCACATTTATTGCATGTACTTTGCTTTTTTAAAGCACGTATATATAATAATAGTAAGACAAAAATAAATCAAGGGAAGGATACATATGCCCAATAAAAGGTTTTTAAAGGAATATGAAATACATTATTACGAAACAAATAGTTTGCAAGAAGCCACCCCAATAACACTTCTTAACTATCTGGAGGATTCAGCTATATCCAACTCTGCCTCTGTGGGTTATGGAGTAAAAGATTTAATGAAAGCTGGAGCAGGTTGGGTATTATACCGCTGGTTTCTTAAAATCTATAGATATCCCAAACTTGGGGAAAAAATCAAAGTACAAACATGGCCATCTTCCTTCGAGCGATTCTATGGCAACAGACAATTCCTCATAAGCGATGCTGAAGAAAAGGCTATCGTAAAAGCTGCTTCAATATGGATATTTTTTAATATTCAAAAAAGAAAACCCATGAGAATTCCTGATGAATTGATAAATGCTTATGTTATTGATGAGACCGAAGTATTAAAAGAGCCTTTTCCTAGCATGGACTTTGATTTCAAACCCTATGCAATTAAGGATTTTTACGTAAGGAGAAGTGATATTGACACAAACAATCATGTCAACAATAAAAGATATATCGATTGGATTTTAGAAACATTACCTCAGCATATATATGAAAATTTCAGGATGGAATCTCTTGACATACTGTATAAAAAGGAAGCAGTTATAGATTCATTTATACAGTCTGGTTGCATGCATGAATCTGAACATGCTCAAGCCTTATGTCTTTTGCACCGGATGTGGGATAAAACTACCGGTTCAGAGCTGGCAGTAGCCAGAACCACTTGGCAAAAAAGGTAGACACAAAGGTGAAGAAAAATACGGAAGAAATATACGTTTCTTTCGTATTTTTCTTCACCTTTGCATCCATCAACAGTAAGTGCATAAAAAGCTTCCGGAGCACTAAGTCCTAAAGTTTCATACGATATTTCACTTTGTAAATTTATTATAATAGGGCTCTAAGTCTATGCCCGAACATCTGGTATAAATGTTGCACAGCCGGTTTCATTTGTCTCTTTTGCATCTCTAGGTTCAACTTCAATCATTTTTGCTGAACAGTGGTCACCGTTCATATAATAATGGCATGTATTTACAACACACTTTATTCCTTCATTGGGATGATTCATTTTTTCAATTCTCACTGTGCTACCTCCTATTTTTGTTTATTGTCCTTCAATATTATTTTTTTATAAAACAAGCTTTTTAATACATCCACAAATTTCTTTTCAAATAAACAACAAAAACCGGGGGCTAATTGTGAGCACCCGGCTTTTGCTATTTTAATCGGCATCGAGCCACTACATAAATCGGTCTCTAACTCTGTTTTCCTTCAATTGCACATAAAAGAAGTCCAGCAGCAATACCAAGACGTCGATCAAGAATATTATCTCTGTTTTTTGAAAAGTCAATGTTTATTTTTGAAACAAAGGGATTCATGTTCTGTTTATAGGTACAAACCGAGATGCCATTGACATAACACTCAAAGGTTTGAGGTATAAGATTGGTTAAAAATCTCCTTACAATGGCGAGTGCGGTGCTGTCCTCCTTTATAATTCCGATTTCTCTGTCCTGTGCATCCAGTATCAGCCATTCATCTTTTAATACGGACTTCATACCCTTTCTCCTTAGTGCACCGACCTTTTCATTTTCAACAGCATCAAACACATCGTAAGTAGCGGAGAAATCTATGATCTGTCGGGCTTTTATTGTTAGCAGTTCCTCCCGCTTATCTTCATCGCCATAAATTCTAATATCCTCCTTAAGCTTAAAAGCTTTCAAGTTGGCGAAGAATACCAGCTGCTCGTTTTGATCAAAAAAATGAAAATCAGCTCCGACAAGTTTCATAATTTTCCTTCGGATTAAATAAGAATCATATGCATACCTCTTATCCACAAAATCTCCTCCGTTTCAATATCTTTTCTATTTTTGTTTTTTTAGTTGCTTAGTAATTATATGCACCCCTCGTGGCATTTTATGTAATATTTTTTGTTACTTATCCTATGCCAAGCCAGTTTACCAATTTTATATAACTACTGTCAACCACCATACCCGAAATTGCAGGATAGAATAGAATAAACAATAATACATTAATCAAAAGATAAATATAAACAAAGGCTTGAGATGCTTTGTAGGTATTAATTGCCGCTATTTTACTTCCATAGGCCTTACCCACGTCTTCCGGTAAATACTCACAAAGGTAATATAGCACATATACTATGCAAAGAATTAAAAACGGAACAGATGTAAAAAAGTGATATATAAATACACAGCGTGATACCATAAACCACGGCAAGTATTGGAATGCAAAGGCTACAACTATCGGAAGCAGCCTTTTATCTTTCTTTATTATAGCCATGGCGATAGCAAAAAATACACATATTATACCAAACCAAAAAACTGCAGGATTACCCAACACATACATCTTGGATATTTTTCCCGGAGGAAGATTAGTCCCAAAATACTCTGCTAGGGGTTTGCTAATCAAAGGCCATGAATAAGCCGGTGACGCATAAGGATGGTCATCCACAAGTCCCGAATGATAGCCGAACATGCCTTTCGTGTTTTCCCATACATATCCTAAATTATAATTATCACCGGGCAGCGTAATTATAGGAAGATAAGATGCAACATAAATTAAAACGGGAATTACTACAAAGAAGATAACACAACATAAAGAAGTATATACCACATTTTTCTTTATAAATCCGTCCACCCAGGCAGGTCTCTTTTTCTTATTTTTTGCCCTTAGTGCCTTTTTGTAATCCATAATTTCCATAATTAGTGATGAGAAATAGAGTACCGCCAGACCTCCTCCTGCATACACCGCTGTCCATTTGCTGGCACATCCCAAACCCCAGAATATTCCTGAAAGCAACAGAGGTATCAATGATTTTTTTAATCCCACCTGATACGACTTGCTCATAAAATAATCGAACATAAAGTAGTAAGCCAGAATAACAAACAAAGCAGGGTATGAATCTATAGTGCCTATTCTGGTCTGAGCAAAATGCATGAATTCAAATGTCATCAAAAATGCAGCTATAACACCATACATTCTCTTTTTAAAAATCTTCTTTCCCATTAAATACATAACCGGTACCATGATAATTCCAAAGAGTGTGCCCATGAAACGCCAACCGAAAGGATTCATTCCGAAAATAGCTACTCCGATAGCCATTATCACCTTCCCAAGGGGAGGATGAGTTGTTTCATAGGGTTTCATTCTGTTCAAATGTTCAAAGGCTGTCCTAGGGTGATATATCTCATCAAAATACGAAGAGTTCATATAGGTATAGGCATAATCCCCAACATCCTGCTCATCAAACAAGTTTTGAACCTTTCCCCTGCCTCCGTCGCTTATCATTTCCTCCGTAACAGTAGAAATCTGTATGGGTGTTTCGTGATTTCCTTTTTCAAAGAAAACCATCTCATTAATCGTTCCCCCGCTTGCCTGATCTACTATTACCCTGATTGCATCGGTAGTAACTTGAAGATTAAAGTCTCTCCACCTTAATACATCCTCATATTTTTGTTCTACGGTAATGCCCGGGATAAAAGTCCTGTCTTCCGAACGATAGTAAACCTGAAGTTTCAAATCTCCAACACCACTATAAACTGCAATCTTCGATAAATCATATTCCCTATCAAAATTAACAATAAAGCTGTCTTTCATTTTGGCAGGCTGCCAATAGGTCTCAGGTACATTGGTTGTTCCAAGGTTCACCAAAGAAATAACCGAATATACAAGGGTGAATACAGACATAATTAATAAATCTTTTCTATCTATTTTAGAGGAACGATATTCCTGTTCACCATTGCCGGAATCTGCTTTATGGTCTGACTTGTTGTTTGAAACGTCCTTATCGCCGCCTGTCTTATTAAACACAAAGAATATCACCACAGCAATTGCCAACGCCAACAGCACAATTCCGAAAACAATCCACAACTTCCCGGATGAATCTTCTTTTGTCTCATTATCATAAGATTGGTTGTTATCAAGACTTGTTATGGTTGCACCCTCCGGAATACTTACAACTTTTTCTATTTTTATGTCATCAAAATAGGCAGTACCAGTATTCAAACTGCCATGTCCACCAACACCTATAGTAAAATTCAACACATTCTGATCGGCTCCGGTTCTTCCATACATTTCAACATATGTCCAATCACTGGTTCCCTTAATGTCAGTGGATGTATCCATCAACAGCCATACGGATAAATTGGCACCCTTTGCGTCCATTCCCACATTTTCCGTCTTAATCCAACCGGAAACTTTATACAGGGTTCCCGGTTCAACGGCTACATCCTGCACTAACCTTGCATCATTCTCTACGATACAGGATATCTTTACACAGTTATTACCCGACTTTGCCCCTTCTGTTACTACTTCTATTTCATACTCTCCCACATCATTCTGCCAGACACTTTCCCTCCAGAAGAAAGCATCCCCAACTCCCTCTTCAAATCCACCATTCAAAAGAATATTCTCCTCATCTGCATAAGCAAAAATATTAAACGAGAATAACAAAAATACACATGCAAATAAGGATAGTACAGCTCTCCTCATTTATTTACCCCCTTAATTATTTCCTACAAAATTTTATGTTTTTATTTTTTCAACAAAGTCAACCTTTTCAACTACTTCCTCTTTCCCATCTGGTGAAATTTTAATAATATACTTGCCGTTTGAGTAAACTATCTCATTGTTTTTATTAATGTCAAAACCTAAGACTCCTTTTTTGATAGACTTTTGCTCACCATCTGCATCCATCCTTACCAGTTCCCACTCTTTAGGAGCTATTCCAGCGTACTTTTCTCCCCTTGCAAGATTCTCCTTAAGTATTTTTTCGGCATTAATTATGTTTCCGTTAATAATCAAATCTTTAGAATCCATTTGCTTGGATTTTGCAGGATTCGCCCCTTTTGATGTCAACGGTTCTCCCGTATGCATGATGGTAAATAGCTCAATCCACTTAAATATAGCCCGGATAATTTTGAAGGGTATAAGCAAGTACTCTATTATCGAAGCCTTTCTATGTAGAGATGACTCATAGGGGCGTTTTATAAAATACAGATTGTCCTTATTGTCAACCTTTGGATAAATACAATCAACCCCCTGATATGAAGCTACCTCAACCAGTTCCCCAGTTGAAAAATCAAGCTTATTGATTACTCTCGAACCAAATCCGATTACATTTCCCTGGTTGTTCCTTCCCACACCCGTTGATTCATAATACAGTGTTTTTGGGTTCATTCTGCCCCATACGGGATTATCATCAATCGAATCCCCCTCCGTAATAATACTGTATTTGAAATCATTTGTATCCATGACCGCAATATTCCTTTCCCATGCGGTGTTCTGCACTGCGACAGCCAACTGGTTTGTAGTCTCATTATAGTCCATATTGCAAAAAACCACCTTGTTGTCATGGATTACATGTTTTTCAGGTTCACTGCTGTCTTTAAGGTTCTTTATAAATATACCGGAGTTGTCATCAATGGAAACAGAATAGATCACCTTCTCATCATCACAAAGAAAATCAACTCCGTTTATTGAAGCTTTTGTGTTATCCTCAATATTGAGCCGGCTATGTTGAAAGTCACCCCGAAAAGCAGAATTAATACCCTGGGTTTTCCATTCATACTTCTTTGAAATCTCAAGCTTGTTTTTTTGATATTTTCTTATATATTCGCTTTCAAAATAATCCAAACCTTCGTCCTTCCACAACCCAAGCTTGTCCCTTGAAGCAAAAATAATTTTTCCGCTCACCTGTCACCACCCCCTTACCGTAAAAGGAATCAGAACTTGAAGCCTGCCTTTTCTTACTTTGTCACACATTGAAAATTATATCATGAATATTATTTATTTTATATACATTTTTTCTGATTGTTTGTGTCAAGTAAAAGTTGGCAATGATCTCTTCATCCTGTTATTTTATTGGTTTACTTGCTTTGAAGGTCAATGTGAAATCCTCATACTTTTAATTTAGTGAACTTCTTTCTGGAAAGTTTGGCTGGTTATGCATTA
>JAAYTO010000217.1 GCA_012523755.1 Clostridium sp.
CTTGCGGAATAATGCATTATTGATATTATTCCAAGAGCAACTGAACGCTCCTCCATCCTTGAGAACCATGGTTGTATTTCCGGAATCCTTCCAGAGTTCATAATCGTAGCCACCGTGGGTTCCGGTTTGATTAGAAGTGATCGTTACGTTTGCCTGAACATTTGTTGTCAGCATAGTAAACAAAACAGTCAAGCATACCATAGTTGAAATAATTGTCATCAACTTCTGTTTCATTATATCTCCTCCCTTTTAAATTATTTATTTTAGCAAACTCAATTTATCTACCTGCTAAGACTGGGGAATTCATCAAGAAAAGCCAGACAATAGCAGAGAAATTGAGTATACTAGTTTATTTAAATAAATCTTCTGTATTAAAATTAATTCGGACTGGGGACAAGTTTTGTGCCGCAAATTATACAGAAGAGAAGAAATCGATAAAGTTTTATAAATATTTTTACGGTGATAAACTAATATAATGTTTCTCAAATTTCCATTCAAATAAAAATCCTCCGAACCCGTTAAACCATCGGGATTCTCGGATTTTATTATGCGTAAGTAATTTGAGAATACACTACTAGTGCCTTAAATAATGTATCCGTTTATGGTTGGGTATATTATTTGAAAAACCTCTGTAATTTAAGTAAACAACCTAAGTTACAGAGGTTTTCGCATATGAATTTTAGAAAAACATTGAATTTAACAGGTGAATCCAAAATTGCCTCTAAAAACCTGGAATTTTTCTCAATATATACCTTTTCATTAGTGTAAGGTCTGTGGAGTCAATATACCCATCATTATTAAGATCAGCAACTCTTAAGTCATTAACAGGGAATTCTCTAATTTTTCTGAGAAGATACCTTTTGTATAATGTACAATCTGTTGAATCCACATATCCATCGCCATTTACGTCACCTTTATTAATTGAAACATTTTTGGTTGGAGTAGGAGTAGGAGTAGAAGTAGGATTAGGAGTAGGAGTGTTTTGCGGAACGCCATTTGGATAGTATTTTACATATTCATATTCTGCTCTTAAAGGAGTTCTTCCATCGTAGTGACCTAGCCATTCGTCTACAGTTATTCCAGGCCATAAGTTCATCATAATTTTACCTGGGGTAACGGGTATATTCCTAGTGCCACGATAAACCTTTACGCCGTCAACATAGTAGTCTATATAGTTTGGTCTCCATTCAAACCCATATGTATGAAAATCTTGGGATGCATCGAAACCTAGATTGTGGAAATACTCATTGCCGCCGACCCCGTTTGTGTACCAGTTGAATTGAACCTTAGTGGTGTCTTTGCCAAGGATTTCGATGTCAATTTCATCCCACGGGTTGTTGTCTGAAGGTCCTGTATAAGTAAAGAATGAAGAAACGATACCGATATTTTTAGCAGCTTTCATTCTTACTTCATAATAACCGTACCCGAAAAAGGATGTTGTGCGGTATTCACCACTTTTGTATGGATATGTACCACCATATTCCTTGTCAAGATTCAAAACCATCTTACCATTAGAAAATGTTACCTGAGAAGGCTTCCAAACACAATTAAATACTGAACCATTTGCCCAATTAGCTTTCTCCCACTGATTAGAGTCAAAATTAGAAAATACTGCCTCAAAAGGTGTATTTACTACATTAGCAGCTTTTACACCAGTAAAAGGAGAGATAATAGTTGGTAAAACAAATACCAAGAGCAAGGAAGCCAATAATAATGAAATTATCCTCTTATACATAAATACCTCCCAATAAAAAATATAATATAATTTTATCGCAGTGAAGAATTAAGAAGAATTAAGAAGTTTTAAAAACCACTGCAATAAAATAGTGTAACTATGTTTTTTAGTGTCACACTGCACTTTTTGCGATGTTTAAAACCCGGCAGTTTAAACGACTAACACGTGTTAATTCAATTCAATTATAACCTATGGTTTTTTCTTTGTCAACCAAATCCAAACCTAGATTAAAAAGAATATCATTCTATAATAATGTTACTTAAACTAGGGGTTATTTATAATGAAGAGATGAATGTCCAAAACCTTTAACAATATACATAAAAAGTAAATAATACTTGATTAATTCCAGTATCAATGCTATTCTTTACTTGTTGGATTAATTTATATTTTATCGATATTAAGGTGATTTGATAATGAATAGTAAGGATATAGCAAAAATCGTTGGGGTTTCAAGAAGTACTGTTTCGCGAGTGATAAACAACTATCCCGATATTCCGCCGGCAACACGGGAAAAGGTGTTAAAGGCAATAAAAGAATATAACTATTATCCCAATGCATCAGCCCGAAGACTTGCGGGAATGAAGAGTTCTACATTGGGACTTTTCGTTATAGATATAAAAGATAATGAAAAGCCCCATCATGTAATAGAAAAAAATGAGGATCTTTTATATGGCAATTCATATTTTTCGCCCTTTATAAATGCTTTTATTGACCAGTCAAACAAAGCCCAGTACCATGTTTTG
This sequence comes from Clostridium sp., assembly GCA_012523755.1. GTDB lineage: Bacteria > Bacillota > Clostridia > Acetivibrionales > Acetivibrionaceae > Hungateiclostridium. The sequence continues at coordinate 2,479 of JAAYTO010000217.1, forward strand.
GTATCAACTGTCTACAGTTCGAACGAATTGTGGAAGATACAAAGTGCTTTTTGTGAGAAAAGAATTGATGGTGCTGCAATTATAGGAAGCAGCAATACTGATTATAACAAAATTGCCCAGATAGTGGATAAGAATTTTGTTATGGTTGCAGTTGATTTTGATGGGGAAAAAGAAAATATGGGCACGGTTATGACGGTAAATGTCAATAACTATGATGGTGTGTCTGATACGGTAGAGTATCTTATTGAGCTGGGGCATAGGGATATCGGCATCATTACAGGTGATTTAAACAAGATTTCTGGCAAAGTAAGGTTTGATAGTTTCAAACATGCACTTTCCAGACACTGTCTTCCATTAAGCAATGATTTTATTGCCTACGGCGATTTTACTGAATACAGCGGATATGAAGGTATGAAAAAAATATTGGCATCTGAAAAAAAGCCAACAGCCGTATTTGTGTCCAACGATACCATGGCTATTGGAACCTATAGGGCAATAAAGGAACGGGGACTGAAAATTCCGGACGACATTTCCGTTATAGGATTTGATAATTCATATATATCCCAATACATGTTTCCTCCTCTTACTACTGTCAATGTCTCATTACCTGAGATAGCCAAATGTTCTATTGATTTACTTCTTGAATCTATTAACCGCAATGAGATAAAAACCACACAAAAAATGGTGAATGTAGAGATAATTAAACGTAATTCGTGTAAAAGAATTAAATGAGTTTAAATAGGGTGCATTGAATAAATGTGAAGAAAAATACGGAAGAAACTTAAGTTACGCAAGTTTAGAGCCTGTAAATACTACGCAGGGTCTAGAAAAACTTACTTCGCTATGGAACTTTTTATAACGAAATGCATTCTAAATATAATATGAAATAATTATTTTGAAAGGAGCATTAAAATGAAAAGAGTCGCGAAGCTGATCTGTGTTTTGACATTTCTGGCAATGGTTTTAGGGATTATGCAGTTGGCACTTGCCGGTGGCAGCGAAAATGAGAGCCCGCAGCAGGATCAACCGAAAAGTGGATCTAAGAGCGTATCCCAAAGTATAGAGAAGAGACTAGAGAATGCGGTTGCTTTGTATATAGGAAGTTCCCAGGCAATTGTAAATAATAAGGAAAAACAGGTGGATTCCACAAATGCAAAGGTGAAACCCTACATAAAAAATGACAGAACCATGGTACCTGTGAGGTTTATATCCGAAAACCTCGGTGCACAGGTTGAATGGGATGCACAAAGCTCTAAAGTTACCGTTTCGTTGGGTGACAGGGTGGTGGTGCTTACCGTTGGAAGCAAAACAATGAAAGTAGGGGACAAAACTGTTGATCTTGATGTAGCACCCGAATTGAATGAAGACAGGACATATCTGCCCTTGAGAGGTCTTGTGGAAGGCTTGGGCAAAAAGGTTTTTTACGACAGGGGACTTATAATTATCGGTGACAGGGAGGATGTATTTGACGTATCCGGGGAAAAGGCTTTGATTGACGAAGTTATTTCAAGGGTAAACAACCTTCCTGTAGTGGGAACTTATGAAAACCTTGAAAAGATGTTTGAAAAAACTGTGGCGAATCATGGTAAGTATCAGGATTCAATGCCGGTGTGGAACACTGTACAAAGCATGGATGGGGCAGAATCTAAAGGCTCAACGGAATCAGCTTCGGTTGACGAAAGTAGAAGTGCAGGCGGCTCTGATGACTATTCAACTACAAACGTACAGGTTCAGGGAGTAGATGAAGCTGATGTTGTTAAAACCGACGGAGAATATATATACCAGGTAAACAGTAATAGGATAGTAGTTATAAAGGCATACAATACCGTAACCGCAGATGCTTATTTTTCCCCGAAAATGAAAATAATGAGCACCTTGAACTTTTCCGATGATAACTTTACACCGCAGGAGCTCTATATAGACGGGGATTATATGGTTGCCATTGGGATGTGTTATGAGCAAAGACCTTACACCCATCAAATAAAATCTGAGGAGAAGATGAGTATACTTCCGTACTATCCTGGAAAAAGTACTGCGAAAGCAATAGTATTTGATATTAAAAACCGGGCTGATATCAAAAAGCTAAGAGAGGTAGATGTGGAGGGAAGATATATTTCTTCACGAAAGATAGATAATGTGCTTTATCTCATTACCAATAAAGATTCCGGTGTCTATTATGAAAACGACAAACTCAAGATACAGACCCCAACCTACAGAGATACTGCTGTTTCGAAGGACTATACAGAAATAGGCTATCCTGATATAAGATATTTCCCGGATTCTGAGGCAACAAACTTTTTGAACATAGCTGCTTTTGATATAACGGGCAATGAAAAAGCCAATATTCAGACTTATCTTGGTGCCGGTCAGAATATTTATGCATCGGCTGAGAATTTGTATGTTGCTGTGACCAACTATAATTACGGCATGCTCCGCAATGGCTTGGCACTTGATATTGCACCAAGGGTGAATGACATAACCACAACGGTATACAAGTTTTCGCTGAATGGAGAAAAGGTTACGTACCTTAGCAAGGGAGATGTACCCGGAACCATATTGAATCAGTATTCGATGGATGAAAACGGCGGATATTTCCGTATAGCCACAACAACGGGGCAGGTATGGGGGACGGGTGAAAATATTTCTAAAAACAATGTTTATGTACTGGGCGATGCCATGAATATTGTGGGAAGCATAGAAGATATGGCACCGGGAGAGCAGATTTATTCGGTAAGGTTTATGGGAGACCGGGGGTATGTGGTAACATTCAAGACGGTGGATCCACTGTTTGTTATTGACCTGAAGGAGCCTTCAAACCCGAAAATACTCGGCAGTTTGAAAATACCGGGTTATAGCGACTACTTGCATCCCTATGACGAAAATCATATCATTGGTTTCGGTAAGGATACGGTGGCGATTAAAGACAATGCCTACTACATGGGCATGAAAATTGCACTTTTTGATGTGACCGATGTAGAAAACCCCATACAAAAGTTCTCTGAAACCATAGGAGAACGGGGCACTGATTCAGAACTTCTGAGAAATCCCAAGGCACTTTTGTTCTCAAAGAGCAAAAACCTGTTGGCCTTTCCTGTGACCGTTATGGAGGTTCAGAACAAGAGCCAAAACATTGATTTCCCCGATTACGGAGAATTTACCTTCCAAGGTGCTTATGTCTACAATATTGATACTGAAAACGGTTTTGTACTAAAGGGCAGGATTACCCATATGTCAGAAGAAGAGTACAAAAAGGCAGGAAGTTACTATTACAACCCGGAGAAATATGTTGAAAGGATTTTATATATCAGTGATACCCTCTATACCTTGTCTCCGGGCATGGTTAAGGTGCATGGGCTTTATGACATGGAAGAGAAGGATAGTTTGGTGATTCCTGAAAATTAGCAGTCAGTATGCGTAAGGGGTACAATAAAGAAACATTCCAAAGTGATGTGTGATTCCTGAAAATTAGTAGTCAGTATGCAAATTGCCTGTGTGAAATTATGAGATGAACTGGATATATAAATATTTTACTTTAAATAGTTATAATAATGGAGTGAGTTGTTATTAAAAACTTGAATATCCCTATATATGATGCCGTAAAAAAATATTTTGCGTCATGCCCCGCAGCTTTTCATATGCCGGGGCATAAGCTTGGAAAAGGGATACCATCGGCATTTTTGGAGAGCCTTTATTTGCTGGATTTGACAGAAATACCTGGCCTCGACAATCTTCATTATCCGAGGGGGATAATAGAAGATGCCCAGACTCTTGCAGCAGAAGCCTTTGGTGCCGACAAAACCTTTTTTCTTGTAAACGGTTCGACCTGCGGAATACAGGCGGCAATAATGACTCTTTGCAGACCGGGAGACAAGCTTATAATTGCAAGGGATTGCCACAGGTCTGCTGTTGCAGGGATGATGTTGGCGGGAGCAACTCCGGTTTATATCAAACCGGAGTTTAACGATTTTTTTGGCATATCTTCAGTTGTTTTGATTAATGAGATTGAGAAAGCACTAAAGGATAATCCCGATGTTTCCGGAGTTTACATAACCAGACCCAATTACTATGGGATATGTTCGGATATTAAGGCAATAGTTGAATTGGTTCACTCCTACAACAAGCCGCTTATAGTGGATGAGGCTCATGGTGCCCATTTGTGTTTTTCAAGAAGGCTTCCGCCTTCGTCACTGGAATATGGGGCGGATATTTGTGTTCAGAGTGCCCACAAGACCCTTCCGGCCTTCACCCAGGGGTCATATCTTCATGTCCGGGGAACAAGAACTGATATGGAAAGGCTGAAGTTTAATCTCTCGATGCTTCAAACCTCCAGTCCATCGTATATGATTATGGCCTTTCTTGATATTGCCCGGGCTATTATGCAGCAGGAGGGAGAAAATAGAATTTACAACCTTTTAAAGGAAATTCAACGGTTTTGTGAAATTGTCGGTAGGGGTGATGTATTTAAAATTCTTTCGGAACATGACATAGAAGGGGGCAGTATTGATAGAACCAGAGTTGTGATTAATGTGAAAAATACGGGAAAAACCGGTTTTGAAATTGAAAAGCTTTTAAGAAAACAATATAATATACAGGTGGAAATGTCTGATTTATATAATATTGTGTGTATCCTTACAGTGGCCGACACTCATGAAGATATAGAAAAGCTGGGGACGGCTTTAGACCAGCCAAGTATCCACTTTAAAAATGTTGCCCGGTTAAAGGATTTGCCCTTGGGGGTTCTAAAACTTCCTGAGCAGCGGATTGAGCTGGACAGTGTTATGCACCGGTCGTTTACAAGAAAAAAGCTTACCGATGCACTGCAATGTGTAAGCAGATCAATGATAACTCCTTATCCGCCGGGAATACCGGTAATATGCCCCGGTGAGGTTATTTCGGAAGATGTGGTAGAATACATTAAAAAAATAATTGAGGCCGGCGGTATGGTAAATGGGATATCGGAGGATCTTGAGGTGGAGGTTGTTGAGTGATCATTTGAGTAAAAGTTAAACATGGGTGTTTGGTATAGATGTTTCGGTTTCATGGAATTTGGGAAAATAAAATTTTGGATTTGGATACCGTGGATTTTGAAAAAGAAGATAGAGTTTGGGAATTTGGGCGGTATATAGGTTTGAAAAGGAGATGTTTTATGAAGGGCAAGCTGATAATTATTGAGAGCGGTTCTGATGCCAGCGGCAAGGCAACGCAGACGGAAAAATTGTATAAAAGACTGATGCAGGAAAATTGCAGGGTAAAAAAAATCGGTTTTCCAAACTATGAAAGTGATTCTTCTGCTCTGATAAAGATGTATTTAAGCGGAGATTTCGGGAAAAATCCGGAGGATGTCAGTCCTTATGTGGCATCGACTTTCTATGCCGCAGACAGGTTTGCATCCTATAAAACCGATTGGGCTCAGGTTTATAATGAGGGGTTCATAATTTTGGCCGACAGGTATACTACGTCGAACATGGTACACCAGGCGGCAAAGATAAAAGAACGTAAAGAAAAGGATTTGTTCCTTGAGTGGCTTTTGAATTTTGAATTTAATATTTACAAGCTTCCTGAGCCGGACTGTGTATTGTTTCTTGATATGCCTCCCGAATACAGCAAAATGCTTATGGAAGGCAGGGCAAACAAATTTACCGGAGAACAAAAAAAGGATATACATGAAATAAATGAAAGGTATTTGGAGGAGTCCTATAATAATTCCTTGTACATTGCCAAAAAGTATGGCTGGATTATGATTGATTGTGTAAAAGACGGGGTTTTAAGGACTATAGATGAGATTCATGAGAGCGTATACCGGGCTGTAAAAGAAGCAATTACAGATCCGGTTTAAAGGTACAGGTGCACCAAACAAATGTGAGGATAAATAATCCAGAAATTCAAGCTTCTTCTATATTTATTTTCATTTTAATAATACGCATCCGTTTGAATTTATTTGTTATTGCCGATATAATAAGTATATAATATTTGTTGACAGTTATTTAGGATTTATATAAAAAAGTAGTAGTTTCAACTGCGATAAACATAAGCATCAATTTAGCATAATGTAGGTACTGCTGGATGTTAAACACGATTAAATGTAATATTGGAGTGATTATCCATGAAGATTAAGGAAAGTATTAGTACCCCAACAGGGACGCCGGAGGTTGGCGGCAACACTGGCAAAAGGGTGACGGACAGCAGTGGCCCAAGCTTTAGAAGCCATTTGCAGCATTTTGACGATCTAACCCATGAGGAAAAAATACGCTTTTTAGTGAGTCAGATTGAGGAACAGGGGAGGAAGCTGAGCAAAAGGATAGATGTGAGGGAGTTGAAGATATATAAGCGGCTTATATCGGAATTTCTGGACGAAGCATTGAACAACTCCCACTTGTTTTCAAAGGACAGCCGCCTTGACCGGAGAGGCAGGTATAAGGTGTATGCCACAGTAAAAAAGGTTAATCAGCAGCTGGAAGAGCTTACAAAGCAAGTGCTTTCTTCTGAGGAGGATAATATTAAGATTCTGCAGAGGATTGAAGATATAAGAGGTCTGATTTTAGACCTTATACTATAGCGGTTTATCTATGAAGATTTTGGTGAAGTTGTTTTATTATACGAATTGTATTTAAATTTTGCGAAAAGGCAGTTATAATTTCACAATACGTACAATTCATGGACTTTAGGGGTGTGACAGTGGATTTTAGTGGAATTACCGGACAGAAAGATGTTGTTGATGCACTTAAAGCATCGTTAACAAACAACAGGATTGGACATGCATATATATTTTCCGGACCTTGTGGAATAGGAAAAAAGACAGTCGCACATATTCTCTCATCGATACTTATGTGCAGTGGGGGGAGAGAAGTTGAAAGCTGCGGTCAGTGTAAGTCCTGTCTCCTTTTTGAAAACGGATCGAATCCTGATTATTGTGTATTAGAAGTTGAGGGCTCAAGCATAGGTGTTGAAGAGATAAGGGGTTTGCAGCGTGATATATCTATAAAGCCTCTTTATTCACAAAAAAAGGTGTATTTAATTCCGGAAGCGGAGAAAATAACTGTCCAAGCTCAGAATTGCTTGCTCAAAACACTGGAGGAGCCACCGGTGTATGGGGTTATTATCCTGGTTACTTCGAATTATGATGCACTTTTAGAGACTATACGTTCGAGATGTGTAAGGTATGATTTCAAAAGAAATACCTTTGACGAGGTAAAAGGGTTTTTAACGAATAAATTTGGGTTGGAATATAACGAAGCGGATTTCATAGCATCCTACGCAAATGGCGTAATAGGAAGAGCCATTGAGTTATTGGAATCGGAGGATTTGGAAAAAGTCAGAGACAGGGTGATTGATGCACTGGTAAAACTTAAAGGGGCGGGACGTGAAGCTGTATATGAAATTAATGCTTTGCTTGAGGAGAGTAAGGATGATGTGGAATCCATACTGGATATTATGCTTCTATTTTACAGGGATTTGCTTGTTGTCGGGAAGTATGGAAATGAAAATATATTGATTAATTCGGATAAAAAGGATATTATATTAGAGAATGCATGGGGGTTTTCTATGGAAAAACTTTTGGACAATATAGCTGTAATAGAGGAAACTCGCAGGGACATAAAAAAGAATGCGAATTTTCAACTTGCTATAGAGGTTATGCTTATGAAACTTCAGGAGGAAAATGAGTAATGGTAAAGGTGGTTGGAGTAAGATTTAAGAAAGCCGGGAAAATATATTATTTTGACCCTGGTGATCTGGTTATAGATTTACATGAAAATGTGATTGTAGAGACTGCCAGAGGTATAGAATTTGGACTGGTTGTTGTTCCCAATACAGAAATCAGTGAGGAAGAAATAGTGGCTCCTTTAAAGAAAGTTATAAGGGTTGCCACAGAAGAAGACAAGGCTCATCATGCAGAGAATATTGCAAAAGAAAAAGATGCATTTAATATTTGTCTTGAGAAGATTCAGGATCATAACTTGGAAATGAAGCTTATAGATGTGGAATATACCTTTGATAATAACAAGGTTTTGTTTTATTTTACTGCAGACGGGAGAGTAGACTTTAGAGAATTGGTGAAGGATCTTGCTTCTGTCTTCAGGACAAGGATTGAGCTAAGACAAATAGGTGTCAGGGACGAGGCCAAAATGATGGGTGGTTTGGGAGTCTGCGGTCGTGTTCTCTGCTGTAATTCTTTTTTGGGTGATTTTCAGCCGGTATCTATAAAGATGGCAAAGGAGCAGGGACTTTCGTTAAATCCTACAAAGATTTCCGGTGCCTGCGGAAGGCTTATGTGTTGTTTGAAATATGAGCAGGAGGCTTACGAAGAAATACTTACGAGGGTTCCTAATGAGAAAGCTATTGTCGAAACCCCTGACGGGCAAGGAGTAATAGTGGCAATAAGCCTTTTAAAGGAATTGGTAAAGGTAAAACTGGACAAGGACAATGAGACCGATCTCAAGATTTATCATGCAAGTGAGGTAAAAGTTATAAAGGACGTAAGCCGTGATGAAATAGATGAAGAGATAGATTTAGAGGAATTGAAACAGCTAGAGGATTAAAATTTACTAATAATATGTCAAAGAAATATGAAAAAATAGTTTTCTTTTGATGGTTTTAGTGGTAAAATTAATTAGTCAATAGTTTTTATTGATTTTTATGCTTACTATGGCAAATCTATATAGGAGGTGTACCTTACAATGGCATATTTTATAACTGACTCTTGTATCAATTGCGGTACCTGTGAATCAGAGTGCCCGGTATCTTGTATTTCAGCAGGGGACAGCGTTTATGTTATAGATGCTGATGCTTGTATAGAATGCGGAGCGTGTGCAAACGTTTGTCCTGTAGATGCTCCACAGCCTCAATAATAGGGTTGTATAAGGGGGCCGAATAGGTATATTTTGTGTATACTTTATTTGGCTCTTTTTTTGTGGGATTTCACGAAGTGAAATGACCAAAAAGCGAAAGGGCTCGACGCCCTTGAGCTTTTTTCAGAATATGACGGATGCAGGTGTTTTATTTGAATATAATATTGAAGGAAAATGAAACAATAGACGACTTACAGTATAACGGACTCAGGATTATTCAGAAGAAAGACGGCTTTCGTTTTGGGCTTGATGCCGTGTTGCTTGCAAATTTTGCGGATGTCAAAAAAAACGACACAGTTATTGATCTTGGTACGGGTACGGGGATAATACCCATACTGATTGCGGGAAAAACCGGGGCGAAGTCTGTAATTGGGTTGGAAATTCAGGAAGAAATGGCACAGATGGCTCAAAGAAGCATAAACATGAATGGCATGGATAACCGTGTCAGGGTTGTTTGCGGAGATATAAAGGAAAGTGTTGAATTGTTTGGAGCATCGAGGTTTAATATCGTTGTTTCAAACCCTCCTTATATGAATTGTGGTGCGGGTCTTATCAATACAAGGGATTCAAAGGCAATTTCAAGACATGAAATAAAATGTACTTTAGAGGATGTTATAAAAGCTGCCGCAAAGCTTTTGGTGATTGGAGGCCAACTGGCCATGGTTCACAGACCCAACAGGCTTGTGGATATAGTATGGCTTATGAGAAAATACTCCATTGAGCCAAAGTATATACGGTTTGTTCATCCGGCACCCTATAAAAAGGCAAATTTGCTTCTCATAAAAGGTACCCGGCAGGGCGGGGTGGAGCTTAAAATGCTGGAGCCATTGTATGTTTATGACGAGAATGGAGAGTTTTCCGATGAGATTAACGACATTTATTGCAGAGGAAGAGAACAAAGACAAAATCCGAAAAGGACAAGTAACGGTGAGATTAACGATATTTATTGCAGAGGGGTAAGGAATATTGAACAATAAAGGGATATTGTATCTTGTTGCCACTCCAATTGGAAACCTTGAGGATATAACACTAAGGGCGTTGAGAATATTGAAAGAGGTAGATTTCATAGCTGCAGAGGATACGAGGCAGACTTTAAAGCTTTTGAATCATTTTGATATAAAAAAGCCTTTGGTAAGCTACTATGAGCATAATAAGGTTGTAAAGGGCAACTATTTGGTGGGACAACTTCTGGACGGAAAGAGCATTGCCTTGGTTTCTGATGCGGGTACACCCGGAGTTTCAGACCCGGGGGAGGATATTGTAAAGCTCTGCATTGAAAATGACATTCAGGTAACCATGGTTCCAGGACCTGTAGCTGCCGTGACAGGGTTGGTTGTATCAGGACTTTCCACAGGCAGGTTTGTTTTTGAGGGATTTCTTCCGATGAACAAAAGGCAAAGGAAGGATCGGATTAATTCTTTGAGGAATGAAACAAGAACTATAATTCTTTATGAGGCACCCCATAAGCTTATTTATACATTGAAGGATTTATATGAGGCTTTGGGCAATAGAAGGATAACCATGGCTCGGGAGCTGACAAAAAAGTTTGAAGAGGTGATAAGGTGCAGCCTCAAGGAAGCAGTTGCAAAGTATGATGACGAATCCCCAAGAGGAGAGTATGTTCTGATAATTGAAGGTATCAGTGAGGAAAAGATTTTAGAGGAAAAAAAGAGTGAATGGGATGCCATGACTGTGGAAGAGCACTATGAAATGTACATAGCAAAAGGTCTTGAAAAGAAAGAAGCTATGAGAAAGGTTGCCCAAGACAGAGGCATAAGCAGGAGAGATGTTTATAAAAAACTGCTTGAATAAATGTGATGGCAATGTTTTTACTTCCATATCACATTAACAGGTGTCTACAACTTGCTTCACAATTTTTCTTCGACATTTTTCTTCATGTAATAATTGCCCCATCGACAGTGAGCACATAATGAATCAATAGACTTTTTTTAGGCAATAAAAAAATAAAAAAGAAAAAGGGAGTCACAAATCTACTCCCTTTTTCTTTAATAGACTGTAGTGCTATATTATTTTTTCAGTTCTCTCATACAGTCAGGACAAATGTTTTTGGTTTTGTAAACAGTTACGTCTTTTGCATTTCCGCAGAATATGCAAGCCGGCTCATACTTCTTGAGTATAATGGTCGCACCGTCAACATAAATTTCGAGTGCATCCTTTTCAGCGATGTCAAGTGTTCTCCTAAGCTCGATAGGTAGAACAACCCTTCCTAATTCGTCAACTTTTCTTACGATTCCAGTAGATTTCATAATTGATCCTCCTCTAAAATTACAGTATTCGACAAACTTTGCACTTTCATGATACCATAAATGCCAATAATAGTCAACAATAATTTTTAAAAAGTTTGTGTCAAGTAAAAGTTGGCAATGATCTCTTCATCCTGTTATTTTATTGGTTTACTTGCTTTGAAGGTCAATGTGAAATCCTCATACTTTTAATTTAGTGAATTTCTTTCTGGAAAGTTTGGCTGGTTATGCATTAAA
>JAAYTO010000218.1 GCA_012523755.1 Clostridium sp.
AAATAGATGTCAAAATGATACTAAAAATGGGAGGGGTAAAACCTATGCATGCCAGTAAATGCATACAAAAAACTACATCTAACAGTAGGTTTTATGCTGCCAGACCCATTATATAAATTTTATTACGAAAGGATTGATATTATGAAAAAGTTATTCACATTATTACTTACTTTGGCTTTAATTATTACCTGTTTTTCAGGGTGTGGCGGTAAAAATAATTCAAAAAAGGATAGAGATATTTCCCCACAGGGTTCTTCCGATTCTTCCCAAGCGGGAAAGACAGACCTCAATCAGGATAGCACAAATGATGAAGAGGTTTTTGATGAAGGTACAATAGCATCTCTTGATGAAATTAAAAACAAGTTGATTGACTCAGGTTATGAAATTTCTGATTTGATAGATTTGCAAAAAGAATTTGCAGTAAATTTTGTGGACGGATTTAATTTTTCAAAAGACGGAAAGAAAAGCTTTGTCATGGAGTTTGCTACACCAAAGGATTCGAAAGCTTATGCGGACATGGTAATTGAATCCGGTTATAATATTCCGATACTCAATGGAAGGTTTGTAACCTTAGTGGAAGCTACAAAGGGAATTGTTACAGATTTAGAGCTGCAAGCCGAACTGGAGGAGCTTATGGATGCCAAAGCCTTAGTTCCGGAGCAATGGTCCAACACCGAAGACGTAGCTACCAATACTACGGATTATAGAGGTGCTTACGACCTTATGCAAAATATAACCAAATCAATGAATACCATACTAGATCAAGCCCTCGCAAAAAACAATAACGAACATCCGGAGGGAGATCCTCAAAGCACACATAATGTTTTTCCTTTCGTGTTTGGCTCAATTCCAATAGCCTTAACTTCTCAGTTCTGTGAAGATGAAGCAATACTAACAAGTGTAGAATCGGTAGCGGGAATGATGGGCTTGTCGGACGCAAAGGCAATCCGTAACAGGGCACATGATTATACCATGACAGCAATAAAAACCCGTTCCCAGGAGCCGTATGAGATAAACGCCGTATACGATCCAACGAGTGGCGGACTGCGAATGGTTGAGAAGACCGACGGAAAGGTGACTGAATTTTTCGAGTTCATACCTTTAGGCTCCGATCAATATGCTTTCCAAAGAAATGCTGAGAGAGGCATAGTTAATTACAAAAATGGGGCAATTTTATCATTCGTATATACAAAGAATAATTCAAAGGATGGTGAATATAACAGCGAATCAGACAGCATTTATCCTTCCGGGGCAGGTGCAAATATTGAATGGGTAACATCTGAAGGAGAGGACGGATATGAGCAATATTTCTACTTTGATGGAAAAAACATCAAGCTCAGTGTAGATGCCTTTGGAAAGAGGGTAAAGACCGAGATACCTTCCTAGCCTGACATCTGTTGCAAAATTCCTTGAGGAGGATTTAAAAAATGAGGAAACTGATTACAGCAATGTTCCTTTGTTTAATTTTTCTTGCTGCTTTTAGCGGCTGCAAAGGCAAACAGGCTGATTATATTAAGATTATCGATGCTTATATTGACGGTTTTTCAAGCATGTATGAGCAAGGGAATGAATACACAGAGCTTGGTTTGCAGCTTCAGGCCGATTATGCCTATAGATGGGCAGCTGCTTCCGCATCCTCCATGCGCTACTGTATAGACTGTCTGCTTTATTTGGAAGGCGAGGGAGATACTCTTGAGGATGTTGTAGGTGATAGGCCGGGAAACTGGGATGAGATTGCTGCAATGAACTATGCTTCACCCTATCCGTATTTTTTTGAGGGCATAGTTTATAATTCTCAGGGCAAAGACGAGGATGCGAAAAGATGCTATGAGAAAGCACTGGTAAATCCTAAGTTTTCTGCTGAGAATGATAAATCGTTGTTGATTTTAGATGTACTGACAGTTGGTGAGTTAAAATCTGTAAAGAAAAAACTAACCGCACTCGAAGATAAGATATATGAGGTTTACAGTCCTTTAAAATCAACATATACTCGCAGTCATTTGAATTATAGTGATAAATACCTAAGAACTCTTGCAAAGGAATGCCTTATTGCAAATGAAAAAGATTATCGTGGGGCACTTCGCCACTATGAGGTTGCCCTTTCTGTTAACCCCTTTGAAGGTGACAATTTCGTTGGGTGTGCTTTAATGAATTTGTATCTTGGAGAAATAGAACAAGCTTTCTTTTATGTTAATGAAGGCCTGTTTGTCGACCCGGAGCATGAGGGTTTGAACGAAATTGCAGAATTGCTCAACGAGGAGGTAGGGGAATGATGAAAAAATTATGGATTCTTTTGCTTTTTCTAGCCATAGTATCACAGCCACTGAATACTTATGCAGCATCAAATGTGGATCTGTCCAGGGTAAAATTCAGCTCAGGCTCAGAACCGTTGGTTTTCACCTTCGGAAATTTGAAAGTAGACGGTGTGGTGGAGCAAGTACATCCCTTTACTGAAGAGGAGATAAATAAACTTGTCCAAAAAACTTTAAAATCGATGAACTTATCAGAGGATGACATTGAGAAAGCCAATCGAGAGGTCGAAAAAGCAAAGCGTGCTTCTGAGTTTACAAAGGAAGATTATGAAAGAGTAAAAAAGAACATGCTGACAACATTGTCGGCTGTTCCTGCCGGCAAAGTACCGTCTGTCCTTGCTAATATAACACGTTACATGAACAGTAGTAGTTGGGATGACATAGGTACAGCTTCAGCTGAGGTGCTTGAAAACTCTATGAAAGACTGGGTTAAGGAAACTGCAAGCGGTTTTCTCAATGAGGCGGGTCAACTTGGTAAAAATGTCAGTGTATCACACAAGGCAGCAGAACGATTGTTATCAATTGAAAAATTCTGTCAAATGATGGTGGATGAGCATGCAAGAACAAAGCAGAAGTGGAAGGATATAGCTGACGGTGCCAATGCCAAGCGTTTGTTGAATGAGTTTTATTATAAACTGCAAAGAGAAATTGAGAGTTATAAGCGCGAAAGTGACGAAATAGGGTGGCAAATTAACTTCAGCGATGCAGCAGTGGGACGCAATTTTACTTTTTATGGCGTAGATTCCAATTACCAAACATGGTTTGTTGACATCAGGATGGGTCAGATGTCAACAAATGAATTCGGCAGTGTAGCAGGATCTTATGAAGGAATATTTTCAATGTCTGCCGAACATGAAATGTCAAATTTCGAATTAAGGGCTCATGAGGCTATTCTTAATATGGGTGAGGTGGGGACTGCAATTAGAAAGATGAAAGAAACTCCCGGCTATACAGTAAATTTAAAAACTGTATCTCCTGGTAGTGCTTACATAAGCCGTACCATTTCAGGGACATGTACAGCAGTAATTAAAGAAAATGGAGAAATCATATTGTCTTTGGAAGAGGAGAAAGATGAGACTTCAGTTATAATTTCGGAAATGGAAGTAGAGATGGACTACTCGTTAGCTGGCAGCCAAATTTTTAAGGCCGGAGGAAAAATTGATTTCCAAATATGGGCCAATAAGGAGGAAATTGAAATAGGGGGAGTGAACGCCAATATATTTCTCGAATCACCTGATGTTGACTTTTCTCATGATATAAGCGGATCAGGATCTGTAAAAGTCGGCTGGGACAAGGAGATCTGGAAGCATTGGGATGATGCAGAAAAGAAATTGGAGTATGCAAATAGATAATGATTCCATTGAATCAAGGGGTATAGCTATTTCCAAATAGCTTTTGATTATAAAAAACCAGGGTGGTTAATTCGCCTTGGTTTTTTAAAATTCCTTTACTTACTTTGATTATAAGGTAAACTGTGATAAAATAGTTAAACAGTAAACTTTGATATAGCGACAAATACTTTGTGGAGGAATTTGGGATCCGATGCTTGAAATAATAAGCTGCAGTAGAAGAACGGATATTCCGGCCTTTTATTATGACTGGCTGCAGGAATGTCTGAAAAATAAATATGCAATGGTGAAAAATCCCTACAACGGGTCTACATACATAGTGGATTTATCTTGTGAAAAGGTGCACTCAATTTGCTTGTGGTCAAAGTCATTTGCCAATGTTCTTAAAGATCCTAAATATTTGTCGATGTATAATTTGTACTTTCAGTTTACAATCACAGGATATTCAAGAGTCTTAGAACCAAATGTTGTTGATACCAATGAGGCAGTCAAGCAGATGGAACAACTGGCACTAAGGTATTCTCCTCAGCAAATTAACTGGAGATTTGATCCTATTGTTTTTAGTAAAGAAGGAGAAAAGGGACCGGTACCGGATAACCTTGAGAGGGCTAGGTTAAAGATGTTTGAGACTTTATGCAGGGATATTTCATCCTTTGGCGTAAACCGTTGTACCGTAAGTTTTCTTTGCCTGTATAAAAAAGTAGAACAAAAAATGAAAAAGTCCAATTTTAATTGTTCAGTTCCTTCACAGCAAAAGCAAATTGAATTTGTAAGCCAATTAGTTGAGACTGCCGATAAATTCGGAGTTACTGTTTATACATGTAGCAGTTCGGTTATTGAAGGGATACCAGGGGTGAAGAAGGGACATTGTATAGACGGAGCTTATCTTGAAGCGTTGTTCGGCAAAAGGGCATCCCGTGCAAAAGACGCAGGGCAAAGAAAAGAATGCGGATGTACCCGGTCGAGAGATATTGGAGGATATAGCGGACAGAGTTGCCATCATGGGTGTATTTATTGCTATGCACAGTAATCGAGTTGTCAAAAGAATATATTAAATAAACAGTACAAGAAATTAATAAGTGATTCAAGCAGTTTTTAGGAGGAGAGCAAAAGTGATTAATTTTCGAGGATTGCGTCAAATAATGCTTATTTTGTATATAGGCATAATTCTGGCTGTTATGTGTTCGTGTAATAGAAACAATGGAAGAGATAAACCTATTACAACATCAAGGGATTTGCCAACAGATATACTTTTAGCCACATCAAGCGATTTGCCAACAGATATACCTTTAGCCACATCAAGTAATTTGCCGACAAATTCACCTATTGCAACATCGAGGAATTTACCTGCGGGTACCTCAGAAAAATCCGATGAATTGATTAGCCAACAATTAATTGGGATATGGCATGCTGCTCCTTCGGTGGGTAGCGGTTATAATAATTTGTTCTTTTTTTATAGGTATAACAGATTTAAGTTATGTTACAGTCAATATGATGAAGCGAAGCGAGTTATAGACATATCAGGAAAATGGACTGTTGATAATGATAAATTAATACTTTCTGTGGATGAAAAGACAGTTGTAATTGGGGGTGAACTTGTTGAGTCATCTCCGTCGGCAGCTTCTGAATATAGTATAATTAATGGAACAATTGAAAAACTGGTATTAGATCCTCCGGAAATTATTGAATATGAAGTAGGCCAAATCGAAAAAGATACAGAGTCGCCCTATGGGATTAAAGTGATAATTGATGGTACGAATTATTGGAGAATTTGCGATGACCCGGATGACGAATATTTCAACAGCCTAAATGATGTAAGCGAAATCAGTAATACAGATACAGAGTTTGATACATATTATAATACAAAATACGGTTATAGTATTAAATATCCTGTTTCCTGGGATATATCTGAGGAACCGCCTGCAGGTGATGGGGTTTTTTTATATAGTACGCAGAGCATTGATATAAGAGTCTATGGCGGTTATTTATTGGGGCTGGGGACTGACACATTAGAAATTGATGATGCAAAATCACGTGGGATTCCTGTAGAAGATTTTACGGCATCAAATAATCAAAAAGGTTATAAAATTGTTGAAAAAAACGGAGACAGGGTAAAGCTTCAGATAATAATATATGGACAAAATGTACATTGTCACTTATATGCTGACGTTTCGGCCTCCTTTTACGAAGAAAATGAACAACTGCTTATTGATATGGCAAAAAGCATTTTAGTTTTTGATAGGGACTAAAACTTCCATATATTAGGTTTGTTTAGCTTTGTTAACGTTTGTTTGCTTCTTTTGAAAATATAAAAATTGAGAAAATCAAGGCATCAAAGAAGAATAGAGGGGAGTATAGTTATGAAAAAGATTAAACTTGGATTGAATATATTGACTGTTATTATTTTAATAACAAGCTGTTCAAGGCTTAATCATAACTCAGGTGAGAATAATAATACTTTTGCTACTCCTGCTATTGAAACTGCAGCAAGTGATGAAAATTTTACAGACAATAAAAAAGACGTAGTAATAATTTCAGATGCTGATAGCCTAAGTCAGCCAGTCAAGAGGGTGGTTGAAAGATATGGCTTTATTATCGAAAAAATTGAGTCAGATCAAGAAAATACATATCCGGTTTATTATGTACATTCTAGTATAAATAATGCAAAAATAAATGATTATAGGTTTCTATCGGATTTAGCAGAGGTAAATGAATATTGTAATTACAAAATAGTTGAGTCCGGTAATAGTATTGAAGTAATTTGCGATAAAGCTAAAAAAAGGGTAACTAAAACAAAAATCGAAGATGAAATAATAGAATATGATAATTATGATGTCGATACTGCTGAGGAAATAGCTTTAGATTTGGTAATTGAAAACCAAAAATTAATATATAACAGAGAAACAGATGATTACTTTCAAGAGGGGAAAACATATACTGTTTTGCTAAAACCGTATGGATTTGATGCAAGGGGAAGATTTGAGGTTAGAATTAGTCCCAGCTACTATCCTCTGTCAGTTATTAATTATTGTTATGTTGACTTAAAGAACAAGACGGTAGCACAATCTGATAACCCTACTCAAAATGTTTTAACTACAAAAGAAGATGATCCTGTTTTTAATGATAACAGTGATATAAATGAAAGAGATGATAAAAGTGTCAGATCTCAAGGTAATGTAAAGATTGGTGTATTTTATGTAGGTATGACTTATGAAGAGGTTCTTTCAATGGATTTATATAATACTGATATACAAATTACATCAAATTATTTGATTGAAGAAAATATTGATGATTGGGACTATGGTCATAGAGTGATATGGACACAAAAGCTATGTTGTGTATTCGATGAAACAGGCAAAATATACTCAATTACGGTAAATGGGGATATTCCAACGGATCAATGTCTTAAAAATGGTGATTCTATAGACACCGTGAGAGATATTTACGGAAAAGAAAGCTGCAGCTATGCTTTTGATTGGGGAGAAGTGCTGGAATACACTTTTGATGATTATTATCTAAGCGTATCCATTCAAAACAATAAAGTTAGTTTATGGCGTGTTTCTAAATATAAATATGAGTGTGCCAAGCAAAGCTTGGCAGTTTCAGTTGGTGAAAATCTAACACAGGAAAAGGCTAGCCACCACCCTGTTACTGTAGACCTACGGCCATACTGGTAACAGTATGACTGGTTGCAAGGTCGCAGGAATACA
>JAAYTO010000219.1 GCA_012523755.1 Clostridium sp.
ATGGATTTGCAAGTACGACAGACGTTACAAACGATACCGAATTCGAATATGCTCTTGACGTGTCTACACAAGAAGGTGCATCAAAGGCAATTACAACTATTCAGGGAGCGATTGACAGTGTTTCGGCTGAAAGGTCGAAACTTGGTGCGATTCAAAACAGGTTGGAGCACACAATTAAGAACCTAGATAACGTATCTGAGAACTTGCAGGCATCTGAATCAAGAATCAGAGACGTAGACATGGCGAAGGAAATGATGGAGTTCACAAAACAGAACATCCTCCAGCAGGCAGCAACAGCCATGTTAGCTCAAGCCAACCAGTTACCTCAAACAGTACTTCAGTTATTGAGATAACAAAGATTTTTGTTATAACAGAAAAAGGCCAGAGGATATTTTTCCTCTGGTCTTTTTGCAAATATACTAAAGGATTTTTAGAGAGAAACCGATATATAGATAGCATATAGATTTTAATGAGGGGGAGGGTGAAAACCTTTGAATAATCAGCTGCTGCAAAACAATATAAGGCTTCTTAAAGACTACGGCTATGGTGAAGAATTAATTCAAAATCCGGTACTGGAGATTGAAAAGAACAAACAGGGATATGATAATATACATTATCAAACCGAAGAAGGAAAAAGAATATACATACACAGCCAATATAATATTGAGAGAGAATTGGATATGCTTGAAAAGCCTCTTAATATAAAAGAAAAGGATGCTGTGTATATTGTTTATGGTTTGGGTTTGGGATATCATATAAAAAGTCTTAAGGAAAAAATCAGCAGAAAAAGTTTGATAGTTGTTATTGAAAAAAATATGGATATTGTTTCAACATATATGCATACACGGGATTTTTCTGAAATTGCCGGTAAGAATATAGTTTTTTTATTTGGCAATGACGAAAAGATAATAACCGGATTTAGTGAAAATGTTTTCAGTATTAATGTTTTGCCCACTTTCGTAAATGTCACCAATGTGATTCTTCCATCATATTTTTCTATTTATGGAAACTGGATTAATACAATGCAAAACAAAATAATGGATACCGTTCGACATGCTTTCTTTATGCTGGGAAACGACATGGAAGATACAATAATTGGAATTCAAAACAATTTGGAGAACATTGATGAAATACTTAAAAGCCCAAGTATAAGAGAATTCAAAGACTCATACAAAAACGTGCCTCTTTTCATAGTATCGGCAGGACCTTCGCTGGATAAAAATATCTGCGAACTGAAAAATGCTCAGGGTAAGTCATTGATTATAGCTACGGATGCAGTTTTATCCACTTTGAAAAAACACGGAATTACTCCGGACGGAGTGGTGAGCATTGAGCGTGTTTTATTGACTTATGAAAAATTTTATAAGGGCAAAGAAATCCCCCGTGAAACTGTTTTTATCGGACCACCGGTTGTCAGACCGGAAGTTTTTGAAGCATTAAAGGATAACAAGAAGCTGGTGTGTTTAAAGCAGGGTGAAAGAGTAAATGAGTGGATTAATGAAATTATGGGAGACGAGAGAACACTTCCCATGGGAACTTCCTGTGCACATATTGCCTTTTCCTTTGGTAGATATGTGGGAGCTAATCCAATAGTTTTTGTGGGACAGGATCTGGCATATACAAAAGACGGTATAACCCACTCCGAAAATGTTGAGGTTAAAAGCAAAATAGATACTGAGAAAGATAAAAACATTGATTATGTTAAAGGAATTGACGGTGATTTATTGCCGACAAGCAGGGCTTTCAAACTGTTTTTAACATGGTTTGAGTTGCAGATTGCAAAAAGCGGAGGGGACAGGGAATATATTGATGCTACCGAAGGCGGTGCATATATTCAGGGTACGAAGTTGATGACCTTAAAGGAAACTATAGAAAAATACTGTAAAGGCACAGTGGCTCCATTACATGAAAAGGTTTCCGTGTGTGAAATTAATAAGGACAAATACAACGAAGTGATTGAAGAAATTGAAAAGTTAATTGAGAGATTTGAAAAAATAAAAGAAGAGTCAAAAATGCATATAATCAGGCTAGATAAACTTTACAAACAAACAATTCGTTATAACAAAGCCTTTTCGCCAAAGGATAAAGAGAAAATAATTAAAGTAACAAACCAGGCTGAAATAGTTGAGAAATTGGTTATTAAAAGCGGTATCGAGCGGTTTTTATTTCAGGCTCCCTATGTAACAGCAGTGTCAAGAATTCGTATGCTTGGTAATAATTTGAGTGATGATAACTTGAGAAAGAGTGCTATAATTCAAAGAAAACTGTGCGAATCCTTTTTCCTTGGAAGTCGAAGTGTTATTGCGGTTTTATCGGATATTCTCAACAAGATGAAAATAAACAGGAGGGAAGAAAATGAGCGAACAAGAGAAGTTGGTTAATGAAACCCTGGAAGAAATAAATGCTTACTTGCCTAAAATGATAAAAGGTATTGAGGGCTTTGTAGAATCCCAATTGGAAGGGCAGGAGTCAAAAAAGCTGTTGTCCAATATCTTTGACGGGCTTGAATGGATTGTTCAAGCAGTTTCCCTGACCAACAAATTTAAGCCGGGAGACATGAAAGAACAGGAGCTTATGGAAATATTTCCCGTACTAATAAAGGCTTATGAAAACAATGACTATGTTTTGGTTGGGGATATTTTGGATTATGAGATAAAGCCGGTTCTGGAGAAGTGGGCAGCTCAAATGCAATAAAGACTCTATTGCATTAAATAATTGCAGACGATAATAAATAAAGATTTCAATGCTCTTATCTAAAATTATTCCGAGGTGACTCCTATGGAATCTGGTCAATATTTTAAAGATAAAAAAATACTGTTAATCGGCGGTACCGGTACTGTAGGAACCGGGCTTGTAAGAGCTTTGTTAGAGCAGGATGTAAAAACGATTAGGGTACTTAGCCGTGATGAGTACAAGCAGTATATTATGATGCAGGAAATGAGCGGTATCAAAAACATAAGGTTTTTGATAGGTGATGTGAGGGATAAAGAAAGAATTGAAAGAGCAATGGAGGATATAGACATCGTATTTCACATTGCAGCTATGAAGCATGTTCCCTCATGTGAGTATAACCCTATGGAGGCAGTAAAAACCAATGTTATTGGTACGCAGAACGTTATCACGGCAGCAATAAATAATAATGTAGGAAAGGTAATACTCACATCTACCGATAAGACCATAAGCCCTACCAATACTTACGGGGCTACCAAGCTTTTGGCCGAAAGACTCATCGTATCTGCTAATTACTATAAAGGGACAAGTCATACAATTTTTTCAGCAGTAAGGTTTGGCAATGTAATGGGTTCAAGAGGGTCGGTTATTCCCTTGTTTAAAAAACAAATCCTTGAAAACAAAGAGATAACTGTGACCGATTCTAATATGACGAGGTTTATGATGACGCTTTCGCAGGCAGTAGATCTGACGTTGGAGGCATGTGTGAGGGCACAAGGCGGGGAAATTTTTGTGTTAAAAATGCCTGTTATAAATCTTAAAGATC
>JAAYTO010000220.1 GCA_012523755.1 Clostridium sp.
AATGACAAAAGTATCTGCAGCAAACCTGATTTATGATGATTTCGAATCAGGTCTGAACGGATGGGAGCCAAGAGGTGAGGAAAGTGTTGCAGTTACCACGGAGGAAGCTTACTCAGGAAAAAGCAGTCTAAAGGTTACTGACCGCACCAGTACTTGGAATGGTCCAATGGTTGACAAATCCGATGTTTTATCATTGGGTGAAAGTTATAAGTTGAGTGTATACGTAAAATATGTGGGCAATTCATATTCAAATGAACAAAAATTCAGTTTGCAACTTCAATATAACGACGGCGAAGGGGATGTATACCAAAATATAAAAACAGCTACTGTTTATAAAGGAGCATGGACTTTATTGGAGGGAGAGTTTACAGTTCCTTCCTATGCTCAGGACGTAAAAATATATGTAGAAACTGAATTCAAGTCTTCGCCTAGTGCACAAGACTTAATGGATTTTTATATTGATGATTTTTCAGCAACCCCTGCAAATTTGCCTGAAATTGAGAAAGATATTCCAAGCTTAAAGAATGTCTTTGCCGGTTACTTTAAAGCAGGTGGGGCCGCAACTGCAGCTGAATTGGCACCGAAGCCTGCAAAAGAACTTATTCTTAAGCATTATAACAGCTTAACCCCGGGCAATGAGTTAAAACCGGACAGTGTGCTGGACTACGATGCTACAATTGCTTATATGGAAGCAAACGAAGGCGATCAGGTTAATCCTCAGATAACTTTAAGAGCCGCAAGACCGCTTTTGGATTTTGCCAAAGAAAATAATATTCCTGTAAGGGGACATACCCTTGTATGGCACAACCAGACACCGGACTGGTTCTTCAGGGAAAATTACTCTAATAACGAAAATGACCCTTGGGCATCCAAAGAAGTTATGCTAAAAAGGTTGGAAAACTACATAAAAAACGTAATGGAAGCTTTGGAGACCGAATATCCGACGGTTAACTTCTATGCATGGGATGTTGTAAATGAAGCCGTTGATCCTAATACTTCAACCGGAATGAGAAACCCGGGTTCTAATAACAAAACACCGGGAAATTCCCTGTGGATGCAAACAGTTGGAAGAGATTTTATTGTTAAAGCTTTTGAGTATGCAAGAAAATATGCTCCTTCCGATTGTAAACTTTTCTATAATGACTATAATGAATATGAAGACAGGAAATGTGATTTTATTATTGAAATTCTTACCGAGCTCAAATCCAAGGATTTAGTTGACGGTATGGGCATGCAATCCCACTGGGTTATGGATTACCCCAGTATGAGTATGTTTGAAAAATCAATCAGAAGATATGCTGCATTGGGATTGGAAATTCAACTTACCGAATTGGATATCAAAAACCCGGATAACAGTACATCAGCCTTGGAACGTCAGGCTACCCGTTATCAGCAACTTGTAACCAAATTAATCGATTTAAAGAACGAAGGTATAAATATTACAGCATTGGTATTCTGGGGAGTAACAGATGCGACAAGCTGGCTTGGAGGATATCCGTTGTTATTTGATGGGCAATACAAAGCAAAGCCTGCGTTCTATTCCATCGTTGACAACGTCCCTGTGCTTCCGACAGTTAAATACGGTGATGTGAATGATGACGGTTATGTGGATTCAACCGATTGTACGTATTTAAAAAGATACATTTTGAGAAGATTGTCCGATTTCCCGACATCAAACGGAAAAACAGCGGCAGATGTTGATGGAGATAATGAAATAACTTCAACGGACCTAACTTTATTAAAAAGATACATTCTTAGAAAGATAGATGCTTTCCCGGTGGAAAACAAATAGTATTTAGACGGGTACATTATAATATCTTATCAGTTGTATTAATAGTGCCAATTTTAGATTGGCACTATTTTTGATATTAAAGGTAAATATAAAGTCCTGCCAACATGACTTATGCACATCGACAGGACTTTTTTAAAAAATTAGTTCATAAACAATTTGATATCATCTTCAACGGTACCGATACCCGCAATACCAAATTTCTCAACCAGAACCTTTGCCACATTAGCAGACAAGAAGCTCGGAAGCGTAGGTCCAAGATGGATGTTCTTCACACCCAGGTACAGCAGTGCCAACAGCACTATCACAGCCTTCTGCTCATACCATGCTATATTAAATGCAATCGGCAGTTTGTTGATATCGTCCAAGCCGAATACCTCTTTAAGCTTCAGTGCAATAACTGCCAATGAATATGAATCGTTACACTGACCGGCATCCAGCACCCTTGGAATACCACCGATATCTCCCAGGTTCAATTTATTGTAACGGTATTTTGCACAGCCCGCCGTCAAAATTACGGTGTCTTCCGGAAGCTTTTTGGCAAACTCAGTGTAATAATCCCTGGATTTCATGCGTCCATCGCATCCGGCCATTACAAAAAACTTTTTGATAGCTCCGGATTTGACGGCTTCCACCACTTTATCGGCAAGGGCCATCACCTGATTATGGGCAAATCCACCAACAATGCTGCCGGTTTCAATTTCTTCCGGTGCAGGCAGGGTTTTAGCAAGTTCAATAATCTCTGAAAAATCCTTTTTACCGTTTTCATCAGCTTCAATATGTTTGCAGCCCGGAAAACCCGTAGAACCAGTTGTAAATATTCTTTTTCTTACCTCTTCACTCCTTGGCGGTACAATACAGTTTGTGGTAAACAAAATCGGACCCCGGAAGGACTCAAATTCACCTACCTGCTTCCACCATGCGTTTCCGTAGTTGCCCACGAAATTATCATACTTTTTAAAAGCCGGATAATAATGGGCGGGTAGCATTTCACTATGGGTATATACATCCACGCCGGTTCCCTTTGTCTGTTCTAAAAGCTGCTCAAGATCCGTAAGGTCATGCCCGGATATGAGTATGGCGGGGTTTTTTCCAACACCGATATTAACCTCAGTGATTTCCGGATTACCAAATCTGGATGTGTTTGCCTCATCTAAAAGTGCCATAACTTTTACACCATACTCACCGGTTTTCAAAGTCAGTCCGACAAGTTCATCCACTGAAAGTGTGTCATCTATGATGCCTGCCAAAGCTTCATATATAAAAGTACAAATCTCCATGTTTTCTTTTCCGATATTTTTTGCATGCTCGGCATAAGCCGCCATACCCTTAATACCATAGGTAATCATTTCCCTCAAAGAACGTACATCTTCATCTTTAGTTGACAATATACCAACTGAATCCGCCTTTTCAAGCATGGATTCCCTGGAATCCACAGTAAAGGTGGCCGCATCGTGTAAATCGCCCACAGCTATGGATTTTTTAATATTGTCCCTGATGGCAAGCATTTTTCGTATCTGCTTTTCAATAGAATCGGCGTCAAAATTTGCGTTGGTAATAGTCATAAACAAACTGCTCAACACTTCATAGTTTGTATCTCCAAGATTCTCGATATCGATTTTCCCTTTAGCAACAATATTCGAAATACCCTTTAAAGTGTATATCAGAAGATCCTGAAGCTTCGCAACCTCCTCATTTTTACCACACACTCCACGTACTGTACAACCCTTTCCTCCTGCAGCTTCCTGACATTGATAACAAAACATACTCATTGCTCTTCCTCCTTTTAATTTTTTAAATTTTAAGAACCATTTTTTTCGCTTACAATAGTTTTTAATACCCAATTACTAATGGTTCAAAAACTCAAATTTATTTAATTGGCCTTTTGCTTTCGGTTATTTCATTTCGCGAACTCCTGTTAATCAAGAATTTCACCATCAGTGGAAATTGTAACTACCTGCCATGGTATGAATTTCCCACTGTTTAATAGTGCCTTTTTCACCGCATTCTCGATTCCGCCGCAGCACGGAACCTGCATTCTCACAACTGTGACACTTTTGATGTTGTTGTTTTTAATGATCGCCGTCAGCTTTTCGCTGTAATCCCCATCATCCAGCTTTGGGCAACCAATCAAGGTTATTCTGTTCCGTATAAACCTGTTGTGAAAATCACCGTATGCATATGCCGTACAGTCGGCAGCAATCAACAGATTTGCATCTTCAAAATAAGGTGCATTAACAGGCACTAGCTTGATTTGTACAGGCCATTGTGAAAGATAGCTTGTATTTGTATTTACTTCAGTGTTAACTGGTTTGAATTCATTTTCCCTGCGAATAGCTTTCATCTGAGAACCGGGACATCCGCAAGGCAAATTGCCCCTCTGTTTTTCCAGCTTGTTTTTTTCTACGGCAGCTTCATCATATTCTGCAGCTTCACGTTCCTCAAAGCTGATAGCCCCTGTTGGACAAACCGGCAGGCAGTCTCCCAATCCGTCACAATAATCATCTCTTAAAAGTTTTGCCTTTCCGTTTACCATGCCTATGGCTCCTTCGTGGCAAGCTTCTACACACAAGCCGCAGCCTACGCATTTATCTTCATCAATTTTAATAATTCTACGAATCATTATATTACACCTTCTTTCATTTTTATTAGGCTTATATTTTTCTTCACATTTGCTTAATACACCAATTTTTATTTGCTTCATTGACTTTATAGTTTAAGTTTACTATACTAAAATTAATAAATCTGTTGGAAATACAACAAAAAGAGGATTTTATGAAAAAATATTTGGAAATTTTAAAAACCGTTAGATTGTTTAAAGGCATTGAAGAATCAAATCTTATGTCTCTATTGGCTTGCTTATCAGGAAAGCTACAACATTATGAAAAAAATCAGATTGTGTTAATGAGCGGTGAAAGCACTAATAGCTTTGGCATTGTCCTAGCAGGACAGATTCAGATTGTTCAAGAAGACTATTACGGTAACAGAAGTATTCTAGCCAAAACAGGTGTAGGCAACCTGTTTGGAGAATCCTTTGCCTGTGCCCAAACAAAGGATCTTCCAGTCAGTGTGATTGCAACAACCGAAAGCAAGCTTCTTTTTATCGATTGCCGCAGGCTTGCCACTCCCTGTGCAAATTCCTGTGCCTTTCACAGCCAGTTGATTCAAAACATGTTACATATTACTGCGATGAAAAATATATCCTTGATGCAAAAGATTGAGTTTATTTCAAAACGCACCACCCGGGAAAAACTATTAGCTTATCTTTCCTCCGAAGCACAGAAAACCGGAAGCAGTTGTTTTTCCATTCCGTTTAACCGTCAGGAACTTGCAGATTATTTATCCGTCGACCGAAGTGCAATGTCAGCAGAACTTAGCAAGCTCAGAGATGATGGTATTCTAAAGTTTTACAAGAACAATTTTGAATTATTATAACGAGGTAAGAAAATTTTTCTACAACCGAAGATTTTTCTTTGAACCGAGATTTTATAACACTACCGGTTCTTTTCTTTTTTTATCAGGTCTTCAATCTGCTGTTTTGATTCTTGAGACAATGCATCGGCCAAGAAGTTGGGCTTTTTTTGGTTCCTTTCTTCAAATTCCTGTTTTATTCTTTCATTAGATGCTTCAATTTCTGCCTTAAGCTCTCTAGCAGATAATAAAGAACACCCTTCTCCCCTTACAATTATCTGCTGTAAACCATCGGAGGTGGCAACTGTTATATTATAGTTTTTCTTATTGTCATGGGCAAACTTTTCGATGTACTGATCCGCCGTCTGTGCCTCTTTTGTATATACCACATGGATATTATAATAATCTATCACCTCTTCACGATGCCCCTCAACACGGTAAGCATCAAACACGACAATAATTTGGCATCCACGAATAGACTGATAATTACTCAAAGAATCAAGTAATTTCATTTTTGCAGCATCCATATTCTCGTCTGTTAATTTTTTCAGTTCAGGCCATGCATAGATAATATTATAGCCGTCCACAAGAAGATACTCTTCTTTTTCTTCCTTTTCTTTTTTAACATAAGAAGCAGATTTGTAATAACTTTCCTCTGCTGTTTTCCGCCTTTTCCAAATAGACTTCTTTCCCTGGTTTGCATAGAAAGTTCTATTCATAATTTGATCAATTTCTTCTAAACTTATCGATCTTTCTTTTGGAGATTTGGTCTGGATTTCCTTCAATGCATTCAAATCTTCTTTTTCCTGAAAATAGCTCTCGACATGCATATAATCCTTTACTTCATCCCAGTCCACCAAAAAGCTGGATCCATGGGTACAAAACACAGATCCCGTAGGGTTTTCCACGTCCCTTTCCGAATCATACCCTACCAGTTCTATGACCTCCTGTGTATTATGGCACGGTTCATACCCTTTCAGGTTGCAAAACAACCTGCCCAGACCTTTGGTATAGGCAACTACCTCCCTCTGGTAATTCCTCATGGTAACCACAGGGGCACTGCCCACAAGAACTGCTGTCTCGCTCTTTATCTGCGATATTTCACATGTGCCGTGCATTTTCTCTATATCAGTCATTGCCCTTCCTACCATTTTCTCCGGTACTTCCAACCAAAAAGCATAATAAGGCTCCAACAATACGGATTCTGCTTCCTTTAGGCCTTGGCGTACCGCACGGTAGGTGGCTTCTCTGAAATCGCCCCCCTCCGTATGCTTGTTGTGTGCTTTGCCGGATACTAAAGTAATTTCCATATCTGTAATCGCCGACCCCGTCAGAACCCCTTTATGGGTTTTCTCCTTAAGATGGGTCAATATAAGTC
Source organism: Clostridium sp. (assembly GCA_012523755.1). Taxonomy (GTDB): domain Bacteria; phylum Bacillota; class Clostridia; order Acetivibrionales; family Acetivibrionaceae; genus Hungateiclostridium. Next base: position 6,579 of record JAAYTO010000220.1, read on the forward strand.
TCTGCCAGTTTTTACTCAAGTCATCCTCACTGCATTCCACTCCATACTTAAGACCGCTTCCCCTCTCCCCCGGCTCCAAAAGCAGGTGAACCTCCGCATAATGCCCTAATGGCTCAAAGTGACCCACGCCTTCAACTGTGTTGGCAATGGTCTCTTTATATACGATTCTTCCGGAATCAAAGGTTACCTCAACACCGAAACGGCTTTGTATAAGGCTTTGAAGAATTTCAATCTGCACCTCTCCCATGACCTGTACCTGAATCTCCTGCAACTGTTCATCCCAGACTATGTGAAGCTCCGGTTCCTCGTCTTCAATCTGACGCAGCTTGGGAATCATTACCCTTGGGTCACAGCCTTCCGGAAGTATAATTCGATAGAGCAATACAGGTTCCAATACCGGTGGCCTTGAAGCCTCCTCTGTCCCTAAGCCCTCCCCAGGTCTGGCCTCACTTAGTCCTGTTACCGCAACTACAGACCCCGCATCCATCTCACTTACTGCCTCAAATTTCTCTCCTGAATATACACGGATTTGATTGACTTTCTCTTTCCATGCTCCATTGGTCAAGATATCTTTCACCTTGAGTTTTCCGCCCGTCAGCTTCATATGCGTGAGACGGTTGCCCTGCTCGTCTCTTGATATTTTAAATATTTTCGCCCCAAATTCATCGGTATAGCGGGGTATATTGACATACTTTACAATGCCCTCCATAAATTCCTCAATGCCTTCTAATTTTAAGGCTGAACCAAAAAAACAGGGAAACACCTTTCGTTCCTCAACAGCTGTACTAATATGCAGTGTATCAATACGTCCTTTTTCCAGATACTCTTCCATCATTACCTCATCACACATGGCCAGCTGGTCATAAAAGCTTTCTGTCTCAATTTGTCCAAATTCGATGCATCCATCATCCAGTTGCTCTTTTATTTCTTTAATTAATTTGTCCTTATCCGTCCTCTCTTGATCCATTTTATTGACAAATAAAAACACTGGTATCTTATGAATATCAAGAAGATGCCATAGGGTCTTTGTATGTCCCTGCACTCCATCGGCACCACTTATCACTAAAATGGCATAATCTAATACCTGAAGTGTTCTCTCCATTTCAGCCGAAAAATCTACATGCCCCGGAGTATCCAGCAGTATAATTTGGGTGTCATCTATTTCAAAAACGGCCTGCTTGGAAAAAATAGTGATGCCTCTGGCTCTCTCCAGTTCATTGGTATCCAAATAGGCATCCTTATTATCCACCCTTCCCAATTTTCTTGTTTTACCGCTCAAATAAAGCATACTCTCTGATAATGTTGTCTTACCGGCATCCACATGGGCCAGTATTCCAATAACTAATTTTTTCATATCCTTCTTCTCATTTCTAGCTTGTTCTCATCGATTTGAGCTTCTCTTTTTTATATATCAAGTTATTTTTCCATACGAATATTATTATATAAAACGATTTGCAAGGTTTTGAAAAAAACCTCCTCAAGCAATAAGACAAACCGATGCGATGCAAGCTTATTATACTACAGCAAAGCCGATTTTGTAAATCTAAAAGCATCCACCCAAGCATTAACTTAGAGTATAATTATAGTTGGCAAGACAAGTAAATAATTAGGAGATATCCGAAGATATCTCCCATATACATAAATCATCCTGTATAATGTTAATTGACGAAAAAAAACATTGATAGGAGTAGATTTATGTATAACC
>JAAYTO010000221.1 GCA_012523755.1 Clostridium sp.
CTCCTATCAATGTTTTTTTTCGTCAATTAACATTATACAGGATGATTTATGTATATGGGAGATATCTTCGGATATCTCCTAATTATTTACTTGTCTTGCCAACTATAATTATACTCTAAGTATTTTTAATTAGAAAATTTTTATTTTACCAAGCATTCCATAGTTTTGGAATACATATTATGTGAGTGAAGAAATGGGATTTCACGAAGTGAAATGACCAAAAAGTAAAAGAACTTGACGCCCTTGAGGTTTTGTTTATTTAATGCACCCGTATCTTTGGACAAACATACTGTTTCAAATCTTCCAATTATGTGTTAAAATTATTTTACAATTAAAAAATTTGAAGGTCAGGTATTGGTGATGAATGGTACTATATTACTAATTGAATACTCTGAGTATGAAAGAGAAAAGATCAAAATAGTATTTGACAATATCGGAGAGTATGAGTTTATTGAAATAGATAATCTGAAAAAACTCTACAGGACTGTCTCTAACCTAAAATCTGTTACTCTGGTAATTATGGATTTAGAATTTCCTGTTGAAAAGGAAGGCTTTGAGACCCTGTCGCTGCTTAGGAAAAATTCTTCAACCGCAAACACTCCTGTCATCATTGTTACAAAATCAGACAATGCAGTCTACCGCCACGCTGTTCAAAAATTTAAAGTAAAAGACTTTATAATTAAGCCCTATCAAACAAAACGCCTTGAGAATTCACTAAGGAGTATATTAAGTATTGAGCAGAATTTCCGGTATGAATTTGACAGTGCAAATGTAATCACGATGTCAATTGAAGACTATATTTCCAAGGAGTTTAAAATAGCTTCAAGAGCAGGTCAGAATCTGTCCATAATCCTTATTACTCCTATAGATATGAAAAAGGAGTCCTCGGAGCAAACCAAGATAACACCAGAATTAAAGGAACAAATATATAAAATAGCTATTGAAAAAGTTAAGACTCTCTCAAGAACAACCGATACGGCTCTTTTAAACGGAAACAAGGATATCCTTGTTATATTGCCTTTTACTGATTCATCCGGGGCACAAAAGGTTTTAGAAAAGATCAAAAATAGTGTCAATGAAGGTATTCAACAGCTTGGTATTAATTATAGTGATTATTTTTATTCCGTTTTTGTTACTTTTCCCGGTGATGGGAAGTCTTTTCAAAGTCTCATGGAAAAGGCCGTTAAAAGGGTTGAGGATAAGATAATGCTGGAAAAAATAACGTCCATTGGGGCAGATACCCTTGACAATGCAAGAAAAACATACAAAAAGTATAAAATATGAAGTAGATTATATGCATGAATTTAATTGGATTACAACTCTAAAATTAATGAATTGGTGGAAGAATAATGAATGATGTTGAACTTATTGCAACAGCTGCTGCCGGTATTGAGTCAGCAGTAAAACATGAAGTCAAAAGCCTTGGGGTTAATGATATAACGGTTGAAAATGGTAAAATAACGTTTAGAGGGGATATTTCAATAATCCCTAGGGCAAATCTCTGTTTGAGATGTGCCGACAGAGTACTGCTTAAAATAGGTGAGTTTGAGGCACTGACTTTTGAAGAACTCTTTGAAAAAACCAAGGCACTACCTTGGGATGAGTGGATAAGCCGCGACGGGAAGTTTACTGTTCTGGGCAAATCAGTAAAATCAAAACTTTTTAGCATTTCTGATTGCCAAGCTATTGTAAAAAAGGCCGTAGTTGAAAAACTTAAGTCAAAATACCATGTGGAATGGTTTGAGGAAACAGGTCCCGAATATACCATACAGGTTTCTGTTTTGAAGGATATTGCAACCCTCACAATTGATACAAGTGGTACTGCATTGCATAAACGAGGCTACAGAGAAAAAAATGTTGTTGCCCCAATAAAAGAAACATTAGCAGCGGCAATGATAATGATAAGCTACTGGAATAAGGGGAAAACCTTGCTTGATTGTTTTTGTGGATCGGGTACTATCCCAATTGAAGCTGCATTGATTGGAAAAAATATTGCTCCCGGTCTCAATAGAAGTTTTGCCTCGGAAGAATGGCCTGTTATCGGCAAGGAGATATGGAAACAAGAAAGAGTCAAAGCATTGCAGGCAATTGATCAGGACATTAAGTTAAAAATATATGCCTCTGATATAAGCCATGACGCCGTAGAATTGGCTATGGAAAATGCTTTTAATGCGGGTGTTGATGATTGTATCAAATTCTCCGTCAGTGATTTTAAAAATGTGCGTATAAATGACGAATACGGAGTAATTATATGCAATCCTCCTTATGGAGAAAGGCTGGGTCAGCAACAAGAAATCGCATTACTCAACAAGGATATTGGAAGGGCGTTCTCAAAATATGAGACCTGGTCAAAGTACATTATTACTTCCTCAGAAGAGTTTGAAAAGTATTATGGAAAAAAAGCCGATAAGAAGCGAAAACTCTATAATGGAAATATAAAAGTAGACTATTACCAGTACTTCGGACCAAAGCCAGTGTAAATCACAGGTTTTACTCCTCAAAACAGGTGGTTAGGGGTACATATTATTTAAGTGAATAAAAATGCGGAAGAAACACTTTAAAAATAAGTTGTAGGGTCTGTTAATACAACGTGTAAGGGAGAGTATTTTATTTAATGTATCCATTAATTACCTATTATAAGTATGCAACAAAGGACGGGTTTACCGTCCCCTGTGACTTATACCCGGCTTAATCGTATTTTCCCTTCATTATTCAAGCTAGCCTCTTCCATAGTAATTTGCAATATCTCATATAACGTTGCCCCTCCACATAAAACACTTACAAATTCATTAAGGGCTTCAATTCCTCTTTTTTCTTGGGAATATTTTTTTATTAATCTTTTCACACCATTATAAAGTTTATGCTGGTCATTTGCATCTATTTCATCCTTAATAATTTCTGCAAAAGCAGAAGCAAGGCTGGGCACCTTACCCTCACTATTCTCCATTTCTTCCAACAGCAACAAAATTTTATCATTAACTCTTGTTTCTATAATAACTCCTCCTTTTCCTATGATTATTATGTCATCAAATACAACATAGTAAGTTTCAATGCATCAAACCGAGCATTTGTCCTTAATACGTTTGCATCCTTCAAAAGTTTAAGGAATAATATTTAGTATCTTACATACGAGTGAAATTTATTACAAAAGAAATTTTGATTAAAGCTGTGGCTTGAATCCTTAATTCGCTGCTGATTAACTTTTCGTAAATCTCCTGTCAATTATATTACCTGTTAATATTCCTAGAGCTATACTAATCAAGGCTAATAGATATGCAGCTTTAATGTTCCAAATCTTAAAACCTGTTACCGCAAGGCAACCACCAACAGCTGCTCCGGTCAGCATTCCTATTTCTGTAAAATTATAACCCTTCATTTAACAATCTCCCTTCGAACTGCCTATTACCCCTTTACGTTCATCTTAATCTTTCATTATCTAATTATTTAAAATTTAATTCTTATCCTAATCCTTTCCTATAACTATAGACGAAACTGTGCAAAAAAAGTTTATTTTCTTTCCTACCAATGGGTTCATCAACATTTTTTTCACATTTTCCTTTGTTTTAAAAAATGCATACCCAAGAAAAAACAAGAAAAAGTTTGAAATATGTTTTGATTTGTTGTATAATATAATTAAAGTAATTTTAATTTGTTGCATAATCAATTAGAGTAAAAATGAATATAGTGCTTTTGATAAAGGCAAATTCACCGAAAGGTGAAGACGCAAAGCTACGAGTCTAAAGTGCTACAAACACTATGACAGTCGGGTTGCCAAAAGTTATTAGGATACAGTACTTAATAGCTCTGTTTGGTATTCCCACTCAGGGCTTTTATTATTGACATTTAACGAACTCAGAGCAGCAATAATCTAGTGGGTTTCTACCCCTTAGATTAATATTCACAATTCAATTCACATCCTGGCCCTTTCTGATAAAGGCAAACTCAATGAAAATTGAGGACGCAAAACTACAGATCTTCGGTTTGCATTTTAAACCATGATGGCTGAGTTACCAAAAAAGGGAGGTATTATTATGAAAAAATTGTTCAAAAGCTTTGTCGTTCTTATCATTGCCATGGTGCTATGTACAAATGCAGCAGTTGCTGCACCCCTAACATCCCAAGAGTATATCAATTCAAACGGTGTCTTCCTACAAATGGTTCCAACCGTACTAGAAGGAAAAATAACACTTACCGGCGAAACAGCTAGAAGTCTTATTAAGATAATTGTTATCAAAGATGAGACACAACGTTGGTATGATGTTAAACTCGAAGATGGTAAATTTAATGAAGAAATATGGTTTATTGATGGAATCGGCGAATATCAGGTTTCTGTCTTGGTTCATAAGGAAGGCAGAAGATATACCTTTGGTCCTACGGTTCATGTGCAAAACACTGTCGATGTTAACCGGTTTCTAGTGCCTACTTTGCATGTTGAGAGCAATAATGAAAAAATAATTACTCTGGCAAAGGAAATAACAAAGGATTCTAGAACCGACATTGAAAAAGCAAAGAGTATATATGATTGGGTAACCGTAAATATAGTATATGACTATAAAAAGTATATTCGGCAAATAAACAACAACTATGATAATGTATACGGTGCACTAAACACACTAGAAACCAAGACTGGCGTTTGCTATGACTATGCGGCTCTTGTAGCGGCATTAGGTCGTGCATCCGGTTTACAGGTAAAAATGATAAAAGGTAATTTTAAAAGTACATACCGAAATGAGTTACATGCGTGGAATGAAATTTATATCTCTGAAGAAGACAAATGGATTACTGTTGATTCAACTTTTGGTGCCTCAATGCAATCAAACTATTTTGACAATAAAGACTTCTATAAAAATCATGAAAAACTTGAGGAATACTAATTCAATCAATGTCACCCCCAGCTTTAGGCTGACATGATAACACTCCTTTTAATGTATTGTGTTAGTTTATATGATATCCATATTAAACTCAAGGGCGTTGAGCCCGCTTTTTTTGCCCATTTCAGAATAATCACTGTTGATGGTGCAACTATTAAGTGAAGAAAACTTAAGCACCTAGAATACCTTTGGGAATGCAAATAATTCTGTGTATGAAATCTCATGCAATTCTTCTAGACAAGTAATTTAAAAGACCCCTAAGAGTTTACGCTCCTAGGGGTCTTACACCTTCTTTTCTTAAACCTATTTAACTATTTCTCCAACTTTTCAAGCAATACTTCATTTCCGTTTTCATCAATTTCATATTTGTGATTTATAACCCCTTCTGCTATATCTCTATATGCCCAATGATTTGTAGGTACATCCACAAAGTCAAGAGTTGCATTATACAAAGGACCTCTTTGAAGAGCTCTGTTTATTAAAGCAACCGATTCTGCCCTCTTAATACTTGCATTAGGTCTAAAGGTATCATCGGGATAACCCTTTATGTACCCTTCTCCCACCAGCGTTTGAATATTTTCCTTTGCCCAATGTCCCTCTATGTCTTTTAATGTGCTTGTATCATGGGTTTTTTCTTCAATCATACTGTGTTTTTTAAGATATTTAGTCACAACGGTTGCAAATTCTGCTCGTGTTATAACCTTGTCCGGCATAAATGTACCGTCAGTATAACCACTAAACAGTTCCTCTGAAGCAACATATTTTATCGCCCAAGTTGCCCAATGACTTTCGCTTATATCAGTAAAAACAATGCCATTACTGTTTGAAACCGTATCAGGAGCCGCCCCTGAAAGCTTTGCAAAAATAACGGCAGCTTCAGCTCTTGTTATGTTATTCTCTGGCTTGAAAAGACCACCCGGATATCCTGATAAATATGCATAATGGGTATTTTCAGAATCCATTGGAGTTGGCGTTGGTTGTACTGTAGCTACTGGTGTGGAAGTTGTTTCCGGTGTTGTTACCGGAGTTGTATCAGGATCAACAGTCGAACTTCCTTTAGGAGTTGCTGTTGTTCCTCCCACAACCTCAACCTTACCTTCAACAGTTTGAGAGGGTACTGTCTTTTTAAAATCAATATCTACAAATCCGCCTAAATAATCAAACTCAATAGAGCTCTTCCCGCTCGGAACATCACTTTTTATCGAAGCATTTATTATTGCAAATACCCCATCCTCAAAAATTGATTCTAAACCCTCACCGCTATCCTCAGAGAATAAAAATAATATTGTCTTATTCTCCTCATCGATTCCTGTATCAAAACTTCCCGAAGGATTAATAATTATTTCTCCCGCCTCAATACTCTTTATTTCAAGTACATCCGGGTCGTAGATTAAACCAAAATCACAGTTCAAAAGTCCTTTTTTCGGTACATTTTTAAATATAATCGGTATTTCTATATCTTCACCGGGTTTTCCGTCCACATCTCCAATTGTGATAGTAAAAGCATCATCCTCTGCTATCAAAATTAGGGTATTCATACTTGTAGCAATAACTATAGCAATAACCGTTAATACCGCTAAAATCAGCCTGTTTTTTTTCATATTAATCCTCCTAAAATGTATTTTAAATCTTTTTCCTATAAAAAATTATATTTAATATAGAACTATAAATCAAGCTATATCGCTTTCTTTGTTTCTTTGCTTTTATAAGCTACTCGCTCAATATTTCTTTTAGAGTTTCTTCTCCTCTGCTATTAACAACAAATGTGTGATCAATAGCCCCTTCTGCTATATCCTCAAAAGCCCAATGGGTTTCAGGAACATCGGGAAACATCTTTGTTGCTCCCTTTAACGGTCCTCTTTGCAATGCCCTGTTTATTAATGCAACACTTTCAGCTCGTTTAATATTGTAATCTGGCATAAACGTACCATCGGGATAGCCGTTAATATACCCTAGTGCCGCTAATTGTTCAATATTTTGTCTAGCCCAATGTCCTTCGGTATCTTTGAATTTATTGTCTTTTATTTCTTCATCTTTAAGACTCTTTGCAGCTTTGAGTAACTTAAATACAACTGTCGAAAACTCTGCCCTTGTTATATTCCGGTTTGGCTTAAAAGAACCATCGGGGTATCCGCTAAATAACTGCTTACTGGATACATATTGAATAGCCCATGTAGCCCAATGATCTTTGTCCAAATCGGTATAAGTCGGAATAGTGCCCGTAATTTTTGTGTTTTCATTGGCACCTAACAGATTAGCAAAAATCACAGCTGCCTCGGCTCTTGTAATTTTCTTTTCCGGTTTAAAGGATCCATCGGGGTAACCACTCAAATATGAATAATGCGTTTTACCATCAATTCCGGGAATAACTATTTCCGGTTCTGTCACAGTTGGTGTTTGAGTTGGTGTTTGAGTTGGTCTTGGTGTAGTTGTTCTGGTTGGAGTACGGGTCGGTCTTGGTGTAGACGAAGGTGTTTTTTTAGGCGTTGGACTAAAACTCGGTGTTGAAGTTGGCAGTCCCGCGACTATCCTTATCTCGTCTGGCTGATAAACAGAGTATCCCACTATTTTTTTTGAATTCCAGTCAAACATAAATGTTCCCAATATTGAGCCCGGCATTTCTTCCGCATCAGAAAACTTAACTGATGTTTTACCGGTTCTCAAAGCTTTAAATCCTATCTTGCATATAATCCCAGTTTCCTCAGGTTTTCCGCTTTCTTTGTATTGAGCAATGTATAAGTACGACTTAGAAAAGTTTATAATTCCTTTGGCAATATTATTAGATACGATTGATAATGGTAGATAATCGTCATTCATAAGGATAGTACCACCAGATGGAAATGTACTATCATTATATTCTTTTCCTGTTTTGGGATCTACTGCCTTCAACATTCTTGGATCGTACTTAATATTAAGTTGGTATGCACTTATATTCTCAATATTTTTTATCTTAATTGTTGCAGTAATTATATCCCCTATTTGAACATAAGTTTCATTCAAGTCCATTTCAATATACCCATTTATCGGCTTTTTCGTGGGTGTTGGTGTTGGTTGAGCCGTATTCGTTGAAGTAGGTTTTAATGTTGGTGTGGGTGTGGGTGTGGGTGTTACTTCTACATTTCTATTTATCAAAGCAGGTTGTTCTACATTATATCCAGTTACTGTTCTATAATTCCAGTCAAATAAATAAGTTCCCTCAATAGAATTCGGCATCCTTTCTGTCTCTTCAAACCTTATAGAAGTCTCTTCAACTTTTAGTACCTTAAACCCTATTTTACCCAAAATGCCCGATTCCTCAGATACTCCATTTTTTCTGTAACCCTCAATATCCATATAGGAACTGCTAAAATTTATTATTCCCATATCAATATCATTCTCAGCAAGTCGAAAAGGTTTATAATCGTTATTTACGTTCACTGTCCCATAATCAGGAAAAGTTTTTCTACCAAAAGCTATTTTCGTTACAGGATCAACTGCTTGTAATACCTCCGGATCGTACTTAATATTTACTTGATATGTTGCTAAACCAGTTATGTTTTCTACTTTAACTGAAACTACAATTATATCTCCCACACCTGCATTTGTTTTGTCTATGTCCATAGTTATTTTTGAAGTTTTAGCATATGTAATGTTTGTGAAAAAAGTTATGCATGTTGTAATTAATATAGCGATTGTCAATAACAGAGATAATAACTTAGTGTTTTTCATCAAATCCTCCCCCTTAATTAAATATCCGAAATTTATTTTTCCTATAATTAATGTTATATCTAATCAAGCAATCCCCCCTATTTCATAAATTCTATTTTAGTTGAAGAGAATTTATTAACTCTCATTTTTTTATTGCCTAATATAATATCATTTTCTAACTTTAATTATATCCCCTAAATATATAAACTACCACATCAGTATACTAAAAACTTTAATGAATATTTTAATATACTCATCTAGTTGCAACATTTATTATCAAATTAATTATTTGGATAGCAAGACATGGATAGTAACAAGATTAGAAGTCAATATAAGTATATTTAATAACTACGAAAGTAAATTTTGAAAAGTAAGAAATCACATATTTCTCTAAATAATACCCCGACAAACTCCTCTCTAAAACTAAAATCATTTATTAGCCGAAGACTAAATGTATAATTAACGCTTACCATCATTAATTTTTGATGTCGTAACTTGCATCTCTATATTTAACTAATTATATATATAATTATAATGTAGTTTTACTTATATTTCAAGCAGTTTCGCTTATTAAAGATCACTAAATTTGAATAATTAATCTATGATACACCACTGTTTTGCAGCTACATTATAAACCATAGAGCTTGAAACCAAAATATAAACTGGATTTCAAGCTATTTTTATTTAAAAAAATGTGAAAATAATAGTAGCGTATTTTAACGAATTATGGTATAATA
>JAAYTO010000222.1 GCA_012523755.1 Clostridium sp.
ATAACACTACTGCACCTATTGTAACAGTCAGATTTCGAGGGTATTTTTCAACCCAGGAGCCTTTTAGGGCTTTCTTTTTTGACAGCTTTCTATATTCAATAAACTCAGCAGCTTTATTAACTAAGAACAACAAAGCAAGTCCAACCGAGCCATAGAAGGCTATCCACTTGCTCGATGCCCCTAGACCGAAAAACAATCCGCAAAGGAATAAAGGTTTTAAAGACTCTTTAAACTCCACAAGATAGGACTTGTTTATGAAATAGTCATACATATAGTAGTACATCAACATTACAAATAATGTAACATAACTGTCTATGGTTGCTATTCGTGTCTGGCTGAAATGCATGAAGTCAAACATCATCAGAAAGGCTGAACAAAATGCATAAAACCTGTCATGAAAGATTTTTTTGCCAAAAGCGTACATGACCGGAACCATGGCGACACCAAACAGTGTTCCGATAATTCGCCAACCAAAAGGAACCATTCCAAATATAAGAATTCCTATTGCCAAAAAAAGCTTACCAAGAGGTGGGTGTGTGACCTCGGAAGGGGTCATCTGATGAACATATTCGAAGGCAGCCCGGGCATGGTATATTTCATCAAAGTACATACCGTTCATATAAGAAGGCCTAAAAGCAAATTTTTCTTGTTCATCAAATAGGTTCTCTAATTCGCCTTTTCCTTCCATATGGCGATCAATAATGCTTATATTTTTTATCGGTTCTGTACTGCCCTGTTCAACGATGGCAATTTCATTGATAGAACCTCCAGGGGCATCTACTAAAAACCTGAGTTGACGTGTTTTTACCGGTGCCGTATCGATATATTTCCATATAAAAATATCTTCTTTTTCTATGGCGGCAAGATGTTTGAAGTTTTGTGTCTCATCAAGATACTCAACCCTTAACTTGGAATTGATTTTTTTGGTACTTCCCAGTCCACAATAATAATAAATTCTCGACAACTCGGCATCTTTTCCTAGATCAATAGTAAAGCTTTCGCCAGTCATCGTGGGTTCCCATGAAGTAGTCGGAACTTTTAAATCACCCAAATTATATAATGCTATGCAAAGATAGATCAAAGTCATAATACCCATAATAATGAAGTCGGTTCTGTCAAATTTGACTTTAATCCATCCGGAGGATCTATTATTCATGTTGCCCGGCTCATTAGAAGTATCATTGCGGAATTTTGTTTTAAGACCGGGTATCTTGTTTTTAAAAAGCATGAAGAATATAAAAGCAAGTATGGCAGCAATGAAGAGAACTGAAACAAAGATAATATAACTGTTATTGGTGTTATTGCCACTGGTTTTATCATTGCTATCGGAACTTGTGTGGTTGGGATCAAGGTTTATAGCAGTTTTCCCCGGAGGCAGGGTATCCAGTTCAACAACTTCAATATCATCAAACCATGCCTTACCAGTATTAATATTGCCGTGGCCTCCCAAACCCACAGTAAGAGTGAAACTTTCTTGATTAGGGCTGGATTTGCCATAAAGCTCAATGTATTCCCAGTTACTGCTTGTACCACGGACATCCCTTGAAGTATCTGTAGAGCCTTCAAGGGAAAGGTTGGCACCTTTAATATTTGACTTTACATTTTCAGTTTTTACCCAGCAAGATATTCTGTAATAAGTATTACCCTTTACCTTTATATTTTGTTTATATCTAGAATCATTGTCTTTGTTGTTAATTATACAGGCACTCCTATTGCCGGTGTGAAATTGAGTTTCGTCAAGAAAAAATTCCGAGCGTCCTTCTTCCTTATTCCAGCTATGTGTGTACCAAAAGTTCGGGCTGTGGGTATCACCTTCTTCAAAACCCGGATTTTTAACAATGTTTTCGCCCTGTGCATTTACAGTAGAGATAAGAAAAGGCTGTATGGAAATAATCAGTATAAAGAACAACTTTAGCATTCTTTTTAACAATTTGCAAAGCACCCCCAATAGCATTAATTATAACCAAAAGCTAAAGAAAGCATTTAGTTATGCAAACAAAATCAGTCAAGAAGTTTCTTTTTAGATTTGACGGTAACAACAGTGACAACAATTACGGCAATAATAAGCACTACCAATACAATTTTACTTGTGGTTTCAGTTTCCGGCTTTTTTTTCTTGCCGTCGTTGGAATCAGTCTTAATTTCTTCTGCATTTTCATTTATTTCGACGATTGCTGCACCTTCTGGAATCGAATCAACCTCTTCCATTAACACGCTATCAAAGAATGCTTTTCCAGTACAGGTTCCACTGTATCCCCCGAGGTTAAGGGAGAGATGGATTGTTTTAACACCTTTATTAATTGAAGCATATAGCTCCACATACTCCCAATCCTTGGTAGTTCCCTTTATTCTCCTTGATGTGACCAACTGCTTTTCTATAGAAATGTTGGCACCCTTGCCGTTTTCACTGACATTTTCTGTTTTTATGTAGCAAGATATTTTGTATTTTTTATTCTCTTCAACCAGAACAGACTGAATGTATCGGCTATGGTTCTCAATTTTATTTGTAATTGAAACATATTTTTCTCCTGAATGAGGGTTATCGGTTTCGATTTTATACTCTACTGAACCAGGGTCATTATTCCAGCTTTTCTTAATCCAATTAGCGGGTGCATCATCTTTTGTCAGCTCAAAGGAATTGTTAAACAGTATGTTCTGAACCTCTGAGCACAGACTTATTGTTGGAATTAACGCAATAACCATAACGATAATCAACAAAACGGTTTTTTTAAGCATTTTATCTACCTCTCTTTATTTTGAATTTTTAATTAACAAAGTTCGAATTTTTGCTTGTTGATTTATCACTTACTATGTACCTAGGTCTTAACTTGACCTCATCAAAAATTTTGGCTATATAAGTGCCTATTATGCCAAGGCTAATCATTAATGTACTGCCAATAATCAACTGGAGAAGTATAACAGTGGTGAACCCCCCTATAGCAATTCCCCTAAACTTCATAACAAGAGTATATATACCGAGTATTAACGACCCGATAAGAAAGATAATGCCCATTAGTGTTACAAGGTGAAGAGGCAGTGAAGAAAACGAAGTAATGGCAGTTACAGCAAGTTTTGCAAGTCTTAATGTAGACCACTTTGAACGGCCGTCTTTTCTATCGCACACATCAAAATAAACGTTACCCCGCTTATAACCAAGCCAGGCCGACATGGCACGGAAAAAAGTGTTTCTTTCTTTCATTTCTCTCCATGAGTCCACAACTTTAGCATCAAGAAGCTTAAAGTCCGATGCACCCATTAGGTCAAAGCCTGATAATTTTTTTAATATTGAATAGAAAAAAAATGCACCCAGCTTATTTATGAGACGTTCATTCCCCCGGCTGGTTTTTACTCCTTCTACTATGTCATATCCTTCATTTTCCCACAGACTTACCATCTGAGGTATAATTTCCGGCGGGTGCTGAAGATCGGAATCCATTATAATACATGCATTGCCCTTTACGAAGTCTAAAGCTGCACAGAGGGCGGCTTCTTTGCCGAAATTCCGGCTTAATCGAAAAGCAGCAATGTTGGGTAAATCCCGGGACAATCTTTGAAGTTTTTCCCATGTGTTATCCCTCGAACCGTCATCTATCAGGACAAATTCATGATTAATATTATTTTCAATTAAAATTTTATATATTACATTAATATTTTCGTATATCTGCTTCCCTTCATTATAAACGGGAATGGCAACTGAAATAAGGTTTTTATTCATAATTTACTCCTATTTTCAAAACTGCCGGCATTTTTTGTATGAAAACAAAAATTTTATTATATATAACAGCATTTAAAATTATAACGAGGCGATAAATGTCCCTCGCTAACAAAAAATTCAACAGTATATTGTATATTATAACAGCATTGAAGATAATAAGCAATTTATAAATTATACTAGTTTGTGTCAAGTAAAAGTTGGCAATGATCTCTTCATCCTGTTATTTTATTGGTTTACTTGCTTTGAAGGTCAATGTGAAATCCTCATACTTTTAATTTAGTGAACTCCTTTCTGGAAAGTTTGGCTGGTTATGCATTAA
>JAAYTO010000223.1 GCA_012523755.1 Clostridium sp.
AAATGACCTTATCTAGTTCAATTCGTCTGTAATTAAAGGCTCTGGCGTAATGTACTTCCTTTGCAATATCAATTCCGACTACTAAAGTTTTTTCTGTTACTTGAAGAATCTTTTCATTTTGTTTATAATTCATGTTATGTATATGGATTAAGAGGACCTGGAGTTTATTCTGGCACAACACCCACTCCTTCATGGGCTTTAAAGCATATTCCTTATAGTGGATGGGGATTGGGAAATGCTCCAGTAAGAATTCCTATTAAGATAAATCCCAATATGCCTGTAGAGTATGTAAATTGGCCTTTTAAAACGGCTATTTTTAGAACAGGTAGCGAACCACTTAAACTAGTTCCATAAAGGAAGGGTGTATTTATGAGTGAAAAAACAGGAAAAACTTTTGATTATAGTATTCTCTACATAATAGGTAACTTGATGGTATTTATGGTAATTTACGTATTGGGTTTGGGGATTGTTATCATAAACATTAATAATTTTATGATGAAAATAATAGTAGGTGTAATACTATTACCCATATGTGCTTTAATTGAATATAAAGTGCTAATAAGACTAATTAATCCTGTTATTGAATTATTATTGCCAGAGAGTTACAAAAAAGAACAAGAATATAAAGCACAAAAGTTTAGGGAAGCAAATAAAAAAGGAAAGTGGTAAATTGCAGTTGTTTCCAGGGGTTATCAAGTACATCCTTGATGAAGGGTTTATATACTGTTTGTTTTTTTGAGGGAGTTAAAAGCAAACGGAGAAAACTATAGTTACTGACTTCAATAATGCGGGAGTTGGTAATGGTGTACAGCAAGGAAAAACATATTACCATGTTACAACACCAGAGGCAGCCCAAAAGATTATTGATTCAGGCGAGCTTGGACTTAAGGGTAATAAATGGGAATCTAAAGTCTTTGCATGGAATAAGCAACCAACAAAATCACAAGCAAAAGCCGCTGGTATTGGAAATAGAAGTCAAACTGTTATTGAATTTAAAACAAACGCTGCTTTTGAGCCTGATGCGGGTATAGTAAACCCCAAAATAAAAGATTTTACAGTTCAAACAGTTGACGGTCAAAGAGTTCCAATACAGATTACTAATGTTAAAGAAGTAGGATTTAAGAAAAGGTGGTGGGAATTTTGGAAAAAGTAGTTTTAGAATTAAGAAATATTCAAATTAACGGAAAACCCAACATGAAAAACTACGGTGAAATAACAGACTATTGTGAAGACTTTTCTTACTGTTTTACTTCAGGGAAATCATACTCAATTATAGGTGGGTGTGGGTCTGGAGCTTGGGCAATCTCTTGTCTCTTAACTGGCAGAGAAAGTAAGATTAAAGGGGATATTATATTAAATGGAAATATGGTAAGTCCCGAAGAAATATCAAAGTTAGCTTTTTATGTTGGTGAAGGAAATCGGGAAAATAAAATTTCAATTGGCAAAAACTCAATTTCAAAACAACTCCAAGCAGGAGTAAAGAAGGGAATTGTTGATAAAACTTACACTGAAATAATTGATATGTTCGGTTTAAGCAAAGATAGGCTGGATTACGAAGTTGAAGACCTAAGTTGGGAAAGATGGAGAGCTTCTATTGCTATTGGTTTTGCGAATGGTAGAAAAATATTTTGTTTTCCATGGTGCAGTACTATGATGGTGAATGATTTAATAATGAATTCTACTATTCACAAATGTATTGATATTTTAAAGAAGTATGGTAACATAGTTATTCTACCAACTGAAATAGAAAAAAGTGTAGACTTTCTTTTGGATGAAATTATACATATCAATAACTCACGAAGTATTCCGTCTGAAAGAGCAAAACAAATTGTATTAGAATGGCAAAAAATATTTATTAGGTAGTAAAAACAAACATAAATTTTAAGAACATTAAAAGCCGGATTCAGAAACAAGTTTTGGTTCGGGACGAGGGGACAGGTACCTTGTCCCACCAATAAAGAATCAAGAGTAAGGTCGGGAATAGTGCCAAACAGTACTGTTCTTGTAAACAAAAATATAAAGTATTTGAGGTAGAATTATTTAATCACGCTGAGTGAAACTAAGTTCACAATCTAATTAGTGTGAAATGTCTGGTAATCTGTAATTATAAAATAA
Source organism: Clostridium sp. (assembly GCA_012523755.1). Lineage (GTDB taxonomy): Bacteria > Bacillota > Clostridia > Acetivibrionales > Acetivibrionaceae > Hungateiclostridium. The sequence continues at coordinate 2,116 of JAAYTO010000223.1, forward strand.
GGAGTGAATGAAATGTCAAAAATAAAACTTTTAATTATATTGTCAGGTATAATCATGACAATAGCAGGATTCAGCATGACTGCAAGTGCGATATCGTATGAATATGACGATTTAGGCAGACTAATCGAGGTTATATATGATTCGGGGCAGAAAATTGTATATACATATGATGCTGGTGGCAACATACTTTCGGTAAAGGATGTAACCCCAGTAAAACTAAACCCAATCGGTAACAAAACTGTTGCTGCAAGTGAGACACTTAAGTTTGAAGTCACTGGAGTTGGTCAGGAGGGGAGTACTCTTACATACACTGCTTCTAACCTTCCGGAAGGTGCGGTATTTGATTCTGCGACTGCAGAATTTAGTTGGATGCCTGCTTCAAACCAGATCGGTGTTTACAAAAAAGTACGTTTTGAAGTAACAGACGGAACCAATACCGCTAGTGAGGAGATTACTATTGTAGTAACCGATGCGGGTACAGAGAACAGACCTCCTTATGCAGATGCAGGTGAGGACCGTATAGTTAAATATGAATCTGAAAACGGTACTCAAGTAACTTTGGACGGATCAGGTTCCTTTGATCCGGATGGCGAGTCGGGAGATCCTTCGGTTCCAGGAGATGGAAAGAGCATAATTTCTTATGAATGGACAGGAGATTTTGGGACG
>JAAYTO010000014.1 GCA_012523755.1 Clostridium sp.
GATGGCGATCAGGTATTGACAGGCTCCGAAATGGACCAATTAACTGATAAACAGCTAGAGAATGTATGCAATAAAACCACAGTTTACGCGAGGGTATATCCGAGGCATAAACTCAGAATAGTCAGAGCCTACAGGGCAAATGGCCATATTGTGGCCATGACCGGTGACGGGGTTAACGACGCTCCCGCCGTAAAAGATGCTGACATAGGCATTGCAATGGGAATATCAGGTACCGATGTAACTCGCCAATCTGCAGCAATGATTCTTATGGATGACAATTTTTCCAGCATAGTGTCGGCAGTGGAAGAAGGCAGGAATATTTACTCTAATATAAGAAAGTTTATACGTTACTTGCTGTCCTGTAATGTAGGTGAAGTTCTTACTATGTTTTTGGCCTCATTGGTTGGATTGCCCATACCCTTGATGCCTGCTCAAATATTAATCGTAAATCTTGCAACTGATGGTTTACCTGCCATTGCATTAGGGCTGGAACCCGGTGAACCGGAAATAATGAACAAGCCGCCCAGATCTCCGAATGAAAGCATTTTTGCTCATGGACTTTCGGGCATAATGGTCATAAGGGGCATATTAATAGCGCTTTCGACATTAGCAAGCTTTCTTATTGTATTTGCTAACAGTAAAAGCCTGCCTGCCGCAAGGACTGCAGCACTGGTAACACTGGTTCTTTCTCAATTGATTCATGTTTTCGAATGCAAGTCTGAGACCCGCGGATTATTTGAAATTAAACTATTCTCTAATATTTATCTGGTTCTTGCGGTTATAAGCTCGTTAATTCTGCTTCTCGGCGTAATATATTTACCTTTTATGATTCCTATCTTTGGGACAGTACCATTAAAACTCAACGACTGGTTGATATCAGGTGGGATAAGTTTATTGGTTCCAATTATTTTTGGCATATGGCGAGACATAAAGAATAAGAAATGATTAGACTTTTATTTTATCTTAATAATAGTTATACTAAATAATGTAAAGTGTTAAGAGCACAAAAAACAAACGAGAGGGTGCATATTATGCTATCCATACAAAATGTGTCTAAAACCTATTCAAAAGGTAAGGTGAAAGCAGTTGATAATATTTCGCTGTCAGTAAAAAAAGGAGAGATTTTCGGTTTTTTAGGACCCAATGGTGCTGGCAAAACAACTACAATTAAGATGATTACAGGGATTTTGCCCATAGATGAAGGTAAAATTACAATCAACGGTTTTGATATCGATAAAGATCCTATTAAAGCGAAAATGAATATGGGTTTTGTTCCCGATACCCATGATATATATGAAAGACTTAAGGGGATAGAATACCTTAACTTTATTGCAGATGTATACGAGGTTCCCTCTGACATAAGAAAAGAACGTATTAATAAATATCTTGATATGTTTGACATGAAGAAAGCTGCCGGGCAACCTATAAAGAGCTATTCCCACGGCATGAAACAAAAAATAATAGTTACAGGGGCTCTTTTGCACCAGCCACCGCTTTGGATAATGGATGAGCCTTTAACCGGACTGGACCCAAAATCATCCCACCTACTTAAGGAGGAGATGAATAGCCATTGTGCTAACGGAAATACCGTCTTTTTCTCCACGCATGTGCTGGAGGTAGCAGAAAAGATATGTCACAGAATAGGAATTATAAACAAAGGGAAAATTATAGCTGTCGGTACCATAGATGAGTTAAGACAATCACAGGACTCCTCTTTAGAAAGCATTTTCTTAAGCCTGACTGAAGAAGGAAGTGGTGCCAATGCGTAAATTCATTAGTTTACTTAAGCTTCAGATAAATGCACGATATGGATTATCAAATGTTCTATATAATATAAAAAGCGACAAAAAGGCTTTATGGAAAAGCATAGGAATGGGTCTGGTTATTCTTATAGCCATGGCCGAAATAATCGGAATATACACCTTTATGATGCTTCAGTTATACA
>JAAYTO010000224.1 GCA_012523755.1 Clostridium sp.
ATGCATAACCAGCCAAACTTTCCAGAAAGAAGTTCACTAAATTAAAAGTATGAGGATTTCACATTGACCTTCAAAGCAAGTAAACCAATAAAATAACAGGATGAAGAGATCATTGCCAACTTTTACTTGACACAAACTATTTTATTTATACAGTACCAGTTTATTATAATAAGCTGTTATAATAATAATATAGCTAAAATATAACTAAGAAAATTTTTCTACAGACGAAAAATTTTCTTTGAACTGAAGTGTTGTGATGCAAAAGAAGGTCAGCTGATTTAAATTAGAAGTAAAGGGGTAAGAAAAATATGGAGACAAAACGAAATGCGGATATGGAGCAGATTAAAACAGAATTAACCCGGTTTATGATGTCTTATAAATTTGCCTTAGACGAGATGAATACAAGAATTGACATTTTAAAGCAGGAATTTCAGTATATTCATGATTATAACCCTATTGAGCACGTCAAATCCCGTATTAAGACACCTCAAAACATTTTGAAAAAGGTCTATAGAAAAAGATGTGAGTTGTCTTTAAAGTCGATAAGGGAAAATATCAGAGATATAGCCGGTATTCGAATTACCTGCTCTTTTATTTCGGATATTTACAAATTGAGCAATATGCTGCAAAATCAAAAAGACGTAACGGTTGTTGAGTGTAAGGATTATATAGAGAATCCCAAGCCCAATGGGTATAAGAGTTTACATTTAGTATTGCAAATTCCTGTTTTCATGTCCGATAGGGCAGAGGATGTCTATGTTGAAGTTCAAATCAGGACAATTGCTATGGATTTTTGGGCAAGTTTGGAACATAAAATCTACTATAAGTATAATAGAGATATTCCGGTGAATTTACTGGAAGAGCTTAAGGAGGCAGCGGATACAGTATCACAACTGGATATGAAAATGGAGAGAATTAACAGGGAAATCAGTAAATATAAAAAAAGTAACGGTTCCGATGATGAACTGCAGGAAATCTTAATCAACAACAAAAAATTCAGTATTCCCCATGAGTTTTTTACACAGTTTTTAAAACTTGAAGAATAGATTTAAAAAAGGAAGATATTTTTCTTTGTTTTGATTTACTAATCTGATAAAATATAAACGGTGGTGATACTTGAAAAGGAAACTGGGTTTTATTTATGTCATATTCAGAGATGTCATAATGCTTATTACCTTTGTACTGGCACTTAGGCTTGAGGCGGCCGGCAGGCAGAGGCTGATGGCGATGGTGATTTTGTTTTCTGCCCTTTTTTTGTGGCTTCACATAAGAGAGGTCTTTAAGGAAAGGTTTGCAGCACAATTACCCTATTCTTTTGCTGTGGACATATTCCTTCTGGTCATGCTGGATGAAACCTCTAAATTTCTTGTAAATTATTATTTCAATGTGTATTATTTTTATGTTCTCATTGCAGCGGGATTTATGCTGAAAAGAAAAAGCAGGTTTGTTGTGAGCTTTGCCGTTGTTGCTGCAGCGTTTTTTAAATATTTCAAGTTTGTACAGGCACTGTTTTCGGAACCTGTACCCCAAAATATTTCTTTTGTGATTTCCTATATTTTCTTTACTTTTATGGTTTTTATAACAATAGCAGTTTTTTTCAACTATTCAAGAATGCTTTCGGAGGAAAAAGCAAAGCTTGATAGTTTGAATAATGAGCTTTTAAATGCAAATAAACTTTTAGAAGAAAAGAATAAAAAGATCAAAGATCTTACTATATTTGAAGAGAGAAACAGGATTGCAAGGGAGATACATGATAGCGTGGGACACCACCTTACCGGTCTTGTCATGAACCTGGATTTTTGTGAAAAGCTTGCGGCCAACAAGCCTTCGATGGCTGTAGAACAAATATCCAAGTGCAGGATGATAGCAAAGGACTGCCTTTCTGAAATAAGAAGGTCCGTTAAGGCATTAAAACCTGTGGCGGTGGAAAGCAATAACCTGATGAGCTCGCTTAACGAGCTTGTAACCGGCTCTAAAGATAAGCTTTCTATTGATGTTTTTTTGAAAATACATGGGAAGGTATATATTACAAAACCCGAGTTTGATGCAGCGGTCTACAGGGCATGTCAGGAAGCTGTGACAAATTCTTTGAAGCATGGAAAATCAACCTGTATACAGATAGATGTGGAATATGGTGAAAAAGAATTCTTGGTATCCATTGCGGATAATGGGAAAGGCTGCGAAAAGATTAACATGGGTTCGGGACTTACGGGCATGAAGGAGAGATTTGAACATTTTAACGGGGTTGTGGAGTTTGATGCCGCTAATGGATTTGCGATAAAAATTACAGTTCCGGTGGAGGAAATTATATATGAATAAAATAAGTGTAATGATAGTTGATGACCAGCCTATTGTAAGGGATGGGTTAGAACTTATACTGTCACTTTCGGACGAGATAGAGGTTCTTTGTGCTGCTTCAAATGGAGAAGAAGCGGTGGAACTGTGTGAAAAACACCAACCCGATATAATACTTATGGATATCAGAATGCCGGTCATGGACGGTGTTAAGGCAACTAAGGTAATTAAGGAGAGGTATCCAAAAGTAAAGATAATTGTTTTTACTACCTTTAATGACGATAATTTTATTTTTGAAGCATTAAAAAACGGTGCCAGCAGTTATCTTTTGAAAGATGTGGAATCCGAGGAGCTTATAAACACAATAAGGATAATTCATCTTGGGGGTACCATGCTTCAAAACAGTGTTGCGGCAAGGCTTGTAAACAAGATGAATGAATTGAGTGAGCAAAAGAGCAGCATTGATAATCTCACCCAGAGGGAGCGTGAGATATCAAAGCTTGTTGCGGAAGGTCTTTCGAATAAGGAGATAGCTTCAAAGCTATTTATAACCGAGGGGACTGTCAAAAATCACATTTCCAGTATTCTTTCCAAGTTGGGGCTTAGCCACAGGACGCAGATTGCGTTGTATATAATTGAGAATTACCATGACTAGAGTGGATATTTTTCTTCACATATGTTTAATGAATCTCTATATTTAATGAACCCCTATGACTAAAGTAATGGATAATTTGTTACTTTCTCCAGATGTAAATGTAGAAGATGTAGTCTATAATTTAAGTATGACGGGAAGGATTTTGGGCTGTGAAACAGGTTGTCACACCTCTTTATCCTTTTACGGGCAGTAAAACAAATTTCGATAAGGGGATGATATGGGTGAAGAGATTTTCTGCTGTGTTTTTAATATTTTCGATGTTATTTTTCACATCGTCATGCGTTATGCAGTCAACCGCACAAAAATATATGGATTCTTATAATAACACAATGAAGGCAGAAACACTGCAGATGAGAACCGAAGGGCGAATCAGTATCGACTTATCCGGTGCATCGGAGAGTCAAAAAGAAATACTTGAAGGCTTCAAAAATGTAACCTTTAATATTGATGAAGCAATGGATCATAAAAATGGGCGGGGAGAATCAAACTATTATATAAACATCGGCGGTAATATAATAAACACTAGGATTTTTGCACAGGAAGATAAAATATTCATGAGTTTTCCGGGGGTTGATTCCGAAACCCGGTATATCAAGTTTGATTTAAACGGGGAGAATTTTGAAGAATCATTGAATAAAGAGCTTATGGGCGAATATGGGAAGATTAAGGATGAATTAAACCGGATTTGGACCGAGGCGGTTAAAAACGAGATAATCGCAAATGAGGGTAATTCTTTTGAGAATACGCCCGAGGGAGATATAAAGGTAAACCAGCTATCCTTTGAGCTTACGGATGAAAAGGTAAAAAACATTTTAGGCGAGTTTTTAAGGCTTGTTTCACAAAACGAGGCGGTAAAGAAATTTTCCATTGAAACGGGTCAAAGGTTTTCCAATGAAGAGATTTTAAAAGAAGATATTGAAGAGGGAATAGAAGGCCTTTTTGACAAGCTTGACGGTTACGATAAAGAAATAAAAGAAAGCTTTACCCTGAAAAAGTTGAAACTGACCGCAAAGATAGATAAGGACAGATATATAATTGATGAGAGGCTGAAAGGGGAAATAATTATAAAGGACGGTACTGAAGGCAAGGCTGTTGTGAGTTTTGAGATCAATACCACAAGATGGAATATTAATAGGGATATTGATATAAACATACCTCAGATTGATGAGGATGAAATAATCGGTGAGGATGAGATAGACGAATTATTGGATGAATTTTACGGCAAAATGAGAGGCGACGAATAAGGTTGATGATATGGGAGATATTTTAAAGTAGGATTTATGCCTTGAATGTCTTGCCATATGATTAGATGCTTTGAAGAATTTCAGGAGGCGTTTTATGATGACGTTTATTGATATAAAAAACCTGTGTAAAAGTTATGGCAATAAAAAGGCTGTTGATAATGTAAGCCTTGTGATAGAAGAGGGTGAGGTTTTTGGGCTTTTGGGTCCGAATGGAGCGGGAAAGTCCACGTTGATATCGATGCTGTCCACACTTTTAAAGCCTGACGCCGGAGAGATTACTGTCGGGGGTTATGGAATTACCGAAAAACCGTCGGAGATAAAAAAGTTTTTCGGTCTGGTACCTCAAGATATTGCCTTGTATCCCACCCTAACAGCAAAGGAGAACCTTTTATTTTGGGGAAGAATGTATGGGCTTAGCGGCAGACTTTTGAAAGAACGGGTTGAGGAAGGACTGCAACTGGCGGGGCTTTCCGATAGGGCTAAGGATAAAATAGAGTCTTTTTCCGGGGGAATGAAAAGAAGAATAAATGTTGCCGCAGCTTTGCTCCACCATCCTAAGGCAATAATAATGGATGAACCGACGGTGGGAATTGATCCCCAGTCGAGAAACCACATATTGGAGACGGTAAGAAGGCTTAACAGAGAAGGAATGACAGTGATATATACAAGCCACTATATGGAGGAAGTGGAATTTCTGTGTACAAGGATTGCCATTATGGATCAGGGTAGGGTAATAGCGGTAGGAAATAAGGAGGAGCTTCAAAAATTAGTCGGCGAAACAGATACGATTCATATTGGGGTTTCGAGTATGTCGGGAAAGGAAAAGGATTTTATTGAAAAAATTGAAGGTGTTGACAGCGTTGTGGTGGGAGAAGATAAAATCACCATTTCCGTTAAGGATGCAGATTCTATACTTGCATCGGTTATTTCGCAGTTTGACGCATTAAAGTGCAGGATTCAATCAATAAATATCGAGGAACCGAACCTAGAAAGGGTGTTTTTGCATCTGACTGGAAGGGCTTTGAGGGATTAGGGGTGATGTGATGATTTTCCAAATAGCGATGAAGGACTTGAAAATTGTATTTAGAGATAAAAAAGCCTTGGCTATAATGCTGGTTATGCCTGCGGTGATTATGTTTATATTGGGAAACGCATTGGGGCCGATGTTTGAAGACTCTAACCCTATAGAGCGGTTTACCGTGGTGGTGGTAAACAAGGATGAGGGAATATTGTCCCAGGTGCTTATAAACGATGTATTCAGGAAACATGGATCGGATGTGTTGAACACGTTTTTAGAGAGTGACGAAGATAAGGCAAATGAAATGCTTAAGAATAAAAAGGTTTCTTCGGTGGTTATTATTCCTGAGGGGTTTACCCGCAGGTTTTTTGAAGGATATGACACGAATATCGGGGTAAAAACCCAGGCTGACCAGCAATACAAAGCAAGCATTGTAAAAAGCTTAACCGAGGGGTTTTGCCGTCAGATTTTCCTTTATTGGGCTGCAGCATCTTCCGGGGTGGAAGTGCTAAGTGAAGTCCCGAAGGAAGAAAGACTGAATACTCATTTTATGAACAAACCTTCCACGAGCAAGGAGAAAGTGCTAAGTGAAGTCCCGAAGGAAGAAGGCATTTTAGGTGAGAAATCAGAAGAATTCCCTCCGGATCTAAATTCGCTAATGTTTGATATGCAACAGAAAACCGGAGAAGGTATTCTTGAGTTTTATGAGGATATTGAGTCTAATGGAGAAGGGCAGGAAAAGCATGAAACCGTTTCCGGAATGCAGTACTATTCTGCTGCAATGCTTGTAATGTTTATTTTGTTCGGCGCTTCCACAGGAACAAAGCTTATGGTGGAAGAACGCCAGTCAAACACTCTCGGAAGGCTTTTGACCACCGGAGTCGGAAAGGTGTCACTCGTTGCAGGAAAGTTTTTAGGACTTCTTCTCATTACCTTTACTCAGGCGATGATTCTTATTGTATTTACCCGGTTTTCATATGGAGTGGATTGGGGAAGGTCAATAGACGGCGTGGTTATTATTACCGTATGTGCTGCGTTCTCAGGATCAGGGCTGGGAATGATGATAGGCTCCATGGCAAAAACCTCATCGGGGGCAGAAGGCTTGTCCCAGCTTTTTATTCAGACGTTTACAATTATTGGAGGCGGGATGATGCCGTTTTATATAATGCCCGGGTTTTTAAGGGTTATTGCAAAGGGCACACTCAACTGGTGGGCAGTTAACGGATATTATGATCTTATGCTGGGAAGCGGTTTTACCGATATTCTTCCCTGCTGTGGGGTTCTTGTTTTGATGGGAGTTTTATACCTCGGCATAGGCGTGGCACGGTTTAAGACACAGGTATCCTGAGCCGGATACTGTTCCGATGTTTATTATTAAAAATAAAGGAAAGCATGAGAGACAATGTGAAGATACTGACAAACTTAAGTTTTTAGAATGTTTTCCTAACGCCCTGCAATATGTTTTATAAGGAGGAGAAGCGATTGAGAGTGTTATGTATCGCATGGTACGATGTGATAAGGCTTTTAAGGGATCGAACAACCCTTTTGATAATAATGGTTATTCCTATAATTTTAACGGTAGTAATGGGATTTGCGTATGGCAGCGGTAGCTCGGAGGAGACTCCCAAAATTCCTGTGGGAATTGCTGCTGATGACCATAGTGATTTTGTAAGAGAGCTTATTGAAAGAATAAAAAAAGACACAAGCATAAAGGCCATTGAAATGAACCGGCAGGAGGTTGTTGAAGGAATTAAGGAATCAAAACTGGAAGCAGGTTTTATAATTCCTGAAGACTTTACCGAAAATATCAAGGAAGGAAAGGCCGGAATACATGTTTTGAAACAGCCGGCTTCAACGGGGTATGTGGTGGCACAACAGGTTATCATGACTGCCTTTACAGGATTAAACATCAAAGAGGCTTCAAAGGTGTATTTTGATAATTTTCTTGAGGTATCGAAGATGGAGAACAGGGAATTGATTGTTTCCCGGATAACGGAGAGGTTTGAAAAAAAGCTTGAAGGACCTTCGACCGTTACTGTGGAGGATATAAGGGTGTCGGGAAGCGAGGAAAGCTTGGATTTTGATGGGATGGCACAGAGTTCCATCGGTATTACTGTAATGTTTGTGATGTTTACGGTTATACTGGGTGTGGGGGTAATACTTGAGGATAAGAAAAACAGGACATGGGAAAGGCTTTCATCCACTCCGGTTGGTACTGCAACAATTATGCTGGGCAAGGTTCTTGGAGTATTTTTAAAGAGTTGGATTCAGGTGGGTATTCTGATACTTTTCGGACACTTTGTGTTGGGGGTTGGTTGGGGAAATTCTTTGCATGCAACCATACTTCTGATAAGCGTTTATCTTTTGTGCCTGACAACACTGGGAATGCTGCTTTCTACGATTGTTAAAACAAACGCACAGCTTGCGGCTTATTCCTCGGTATTTATTATATCGACATCCATGTTGGCAGGATGCTACTGGCCTTTAGAGATAGTACCGAAATTTATGCAGAAGACTGCGATGATTTTTCCGCAATACTGGACGGTTAAGGCGTTAAACAATACTGTGGGTGCAAATATGGGGCTTGGATCCATACTGCCGCATATTACGGTTCTTGTATTTATGGCGGGAGTGTTCTTTATATTATCTGCAGCCGTTGAAAAGGTAAGGGTTAAAAGTTACTGATGGCTATAAACATATCATCGGTACAACGATTTTTACAATTTATAAATTATATGGTTGCATATTGTTTAAGGCTGAATTTGATTTAATACAATATTAATTGTGCAAGTGAAGAAAAACATGGAACAAACTTAAGCTTTTGGAATGTTTTTCCTCACATTTATCTATTGTACCCGAATTATATTATTCTATTGTGTGATAATAAAGTTAAAAGGTTCTCACATAATTCTTGACATGTGAATTATTAGTTAGTATAATATTCTCTGTCGGTTTTAAGAGGTGATGAGTGTGAAAATAGACATAACAAGTATTTTAAAAAATGATGGTGCATCTCTTGATATAGAACATAATGAGCCGTTAGAATCAAATAACTTTGTTGCGGGAGATTTTATTTTTGACCGGCCAATAAGTTTTAAAGGCAGGATGGTAAATGCCGGCGGTGTTATTAAGCTTGACGGGCGGTTGACAGTGGAGTATAGCACAAATTGTTCCCGATGCTTAAAGGATATTGAGTCAATGGTTAATATTGATATACAAGAGGATTTTGTTGGGGAAAACAGCGATAAAACCGATGAGCAATATACATATCAGGGCAAGTATGTTGATTTGGAAAAGGTGATAAAGGATAATATAATACTTAACCTTCCGGTCAGGCAGATTTGTGATGATGAGTGCAGGGGCTTTTGCCCCAAATGCGGGGTGGATCTTAACAGCAGTAAGTGTGAATGCCATAGTGATGAAACGGATCCCCGTCTGGAAGCATTAAAGGACTTTTTCAAGAACAGTCCGGGCAACTGATGGAATTTAGATTATAAAATTGAGTACCCTCGATGAGTACAAGATTTTACTTATATACAATGGATTGTTGTATGGGATGAGGAGGTGTAATTCATGGCAAATCCAAAACGTAAATGGTCTAAAGCAAGAACGGGAAAAAGAAGATCTCACTGGAAGCTGTCAGCACCAAATTTGGTTGAGTGTCCCCGTTGTCACTCCTTAAAGCTGCTTCATAGAGTTTGTAAAGAGTGTGGGCATTATACAGTGGTACGTAAAGGCGAACGTAAAGCAATTGAGGTTCTAAACGTAGAATAGAGTAAAAGCAGCAGTTAAACCTGCTGCTTTTTGCTTAGATGATTATATGAAGGGTAGGGTTTCTGCTTTTTTATTTAGAAATAGGGAGGACTTAGGTTGAAGTACAGACCAATACCGGTTAAGAATGTTATTTCGGGTAGTATTGCAGAAGAAGCGGGTATCAGGGAAGGTGACTTGATACTATCCATAAACGGGGAGAAAATAAGTGATATATTTGATTATAGATTTTTAATTGCCAATGAAGCTATCCTGCTGGAAATTCAGAAGAAGGATGGGGAAGTCTGGGAAGTAGAGATTGAGAAGGATGAGTATGAAGACCTAGGCATTGAATTTGAAAAATTGATGCTTGATGATGCCAAAAGTTGCAGTAATAAGTGCATTTTTTGTTTTATAGATCAATTGCCCAAAGGAATGAGAAAGACCCTTTATTTTAAGGACGATGACTCTAGGCTGTCTTTTTTTATGGGCAATTATGTGACTTTGACAAATATGGACTTTGATGATATAAACAGGATAATAAAATACAGAATGTCTCCAATTAATATTTCGGTGCATACGACCAATCCTGAACTGAGAGTTTTTATGCTAAACAACAAATTTGCCGGGGACATAATGGACAAGATAAAAAGACTTGTGGAAGGCGGAATAACTGTTAATTCTCAAATAGTGCTGTGCAGGGATATAAATGACGGGACTGAGCTGGATAAATCAATAAAAGACCTTTCAGCACTTTATCCGGGTATGAACAGCATTTCGGTGGTTCCCGTTGGACTCACAAAGTTCCGGGAGGGTTTAACCGGTTTAAAACCCTATGACAAAGAGGCTTCTAAAAAGGTTATAGAGCAGGTTGAAGCTTGGCAGAAAAAGCTTCTTCAAGAGTGTGGATCAAGAGTTGTATATTTGGCTGATGAACTTTATGTTATGGCAGAGTTTCAGATACCGGATTACCCTGAGTATGAGGACTTTCCCCAGATAGAAAACGGTGTTGGGCTTATTGCAATGTTAAGGCAGGAATTTGATGAATATCTTGCACGGTTGAATTTTAAGCTGGAAAAGGAAAGGAAAGTATCAATACCAACAGGTGCTTCATCTTATAAACATATAAAGGAATTGACGAATGCTCTTGAAAACAAATATAAGGATTTGCATATTAATGTTTATAAAATAAGGAATGAGTTTTTTGGAGAAAATGTAACTGTAACTGGACTTATTACAGGACAGGATTTAGTGAAACAGCTTTTTAAAAAAGACTTGGGTGAAGAGCTTTTGATATCTGAAAGCATGTTGAGATCAAAAGAAGAGGTTTTTCTTGATGATTATACCGTTGATATGCTAGAGAAGGAACTGGGAATAAAGGTGACAGTTGTAGAAAATTGTGGGAAAGATTTCATTGAAAAAATACTTGGAATCCCTTTATAATGTAATTGCCTGATTTTATAAGTTTATATACCAAAGAGCAGCAGCTGAATTACTATGGGGCATGCATTGTGGGAAAGCTTGATTGGAAACACAGATTTTAAATGGGAAAATAAGAGAATTATAAAATAAGGGCATTATATTTAAGTGATATCTGTATTATTAGGTCTGGAGGGAGATAAATTGCCAAAACCTGTAGTTGCAGTGGTCGGAAGACCGAACGTAGGTAAATCGACTCTTTTTAATTATCTGGCCGGAAAGAGAATTTCCATTGTTGAAGATACGCCGGGTGTAACCCGTGACAGGATATATACCGAGGTGGAGTGGAGGAACCGGAAATTTACTCTTATAGATACTGGTGGTATAGAGCCTTTTACTGAGGATAAGATAATGCAGCAGATGAAAAGACAAGCGGAAATAGCGATTGATATGGCGGATGTTATTGTGTTTATGGTTGATATGAAAGATGGAATAACCGCTTCTGACAGGGAAGTGAGCACAATGCTTAGGAAAACCAAAAAACCTGTTATTCTCACCGTCAATAAAGTGGATAAGGTGGGGGAACCTCCGGCGGATGTTTATGAGTTTTATAACCTTGGATTGGGTGATATAATGACTATTTCCTCGATTCACGGTTTGGGAATCGGAGATTTATTGGATGAAATTTATAAATATTTTCCGGAGGGTGATCAAGAAGATTATGAAGAGGATGTAATACGTGTTGCGGTGGTAGGAAAACCAAATGTAGGCAAATCATCCTTTATCAACAGGATAATCGGAGAGGATAGGGTTATCGTCAGTGATATTCCGGGAACAACAAGGGATGCCGTTGATACCTTTTTTGAAAATGAGCATGGCAAATTTATTTTTATTGATACTGCCGGAATAAGAAGGAAGAGCAAGATTAATGAAAGCATAGAAAAGTACAGTGCGATTAGATCTTGGACTGCAATTGAAAGGGCGGATGTTTGCCTTATATTGATTGATGCACAGGAAGGGGTTACCGAGCAGGATACTAAGATTGCCGGATATGCTCATGAACAGGGGAAAGCATCGGTAATAGTGGTCAATAAGTGGGATCTTGTCGAGAAAGAGACAGGTACTTTGGAAGAGTATCGGAACACGGTTTATGAGAAACTGGGCTTTATGCTGTACGCACCTGTACTTTTTATTTCTGCAGAAACCGGGCAGAGGGTTGACAAGACTTTCGAATTAATAAAGAAAGTAGCTGAACAAGCTGCATTAAGGATTTCCACGGGGGTATTAAATGACATTCTTAACCAGGCTGTGGCAATGGTACAACCGCCTTCCGATAAGGGGAAGAGACTCAAAGTTTACTATATGACCCAGGCATCCGTAAAGCCTCCTTCATTTATTCTTTTTATAAACAATATGGAGTTAATGCATTATTCTTATGAAAGGTACCTTGAAAATCAGATAAGAAAGAGTTTTGGATTTGAGGGGACTCCGATAAGGTTCATACTCAGAGAAAAAGAAAAGGAGTGATGTACTTGGGTTGGGTTGTTATAAAAGTTGTGCTGGCATTGTTGGTTGGATATCTTCTTGGAAGTGCTAACACATCCCTTATTGTGGGCAAATTCTATGGGGTTGATGTGAGAAAGCATGGAAGTGGCAATGCGGGAATGACAAATACCTTAAGGACATTAGGAAAGCTTCCGGCTTTGCTTGTAATAATCGGGGATTTGTTAAAGGGAATTTTGGCATGTGTTGTTGGTTACTATATTTTTAAAGCAGGTCTTAATGCAGCGGAACCTGATGGGCTGAAAGAACATATAGCACTTGGGGTATTAGCTGGAGGGACGGGGGCAGTATTAGGGCATAACTGGCCGCTTTATTTTGGTTTTAAGGGTGGAAAAGGGGTGTTAACTACTTTTGCCGTGATATTGATGGCAGCCCCTATTCAAGGTCTGATTCTTTTGGGGATATTCTTGGTGGTAGTTGCATTGACGAGATATGTTTCACTGGGATCAATAACTGCTGCTGCGGTTTTTCCCTTTCTTACTGCATTTATGGGAAAAGAACCGGAATATATTGTTTTCGCTGTTTTTGTAGCCCTTCTTGTCATATTGAGGCATGGTTCGAATATAACAAGACTAATAAAAGGTACAGAGAATAAGCTTGGACATAAAAAGGGAATAGTTTAGGAGGTTGGGTATGATGAGAAAAATTTCTGTTATCGGGGCTGGGAGTTGGGGGACTGCTTTGGCAGTACTTTTGGCAAAAGCCGGACACTCTGCTGTTATGTGGTCTGCCTTTGAGGATGAAATCCGGATGATTAATGAAAAGAGAGAACATTTACATAAACTTCCAGGAATCTTTATACCTGAAGGTGTACTGTGTACTGGCGATCTGGAAGAGTGTATAAGTGACGCCCAAGTATTGGTAATGGTGGTGCCTTCGCAGATAACCCGAAAGATAGCTAGGGATATATCAAAGCATATAAAAGACGGTACAATAATTGTAAGCTGTTCAAAAGGGCTGGAAGAGGTGACGGGCTTGAGGATGTCGGAGGTACTTAAACAGGAAATCCCAAAAGCCCAAACGGTAGTTTTGTCCGGGCCAAGTCATGCGGAAGAGGTGGCAAAGGATATTCCTACTGCTGTTGTAGCGGCTTCTGATCATATTAAAGCTGCAGAGTTTATACAGGATGTATTTATGACTCCAAAATTCAGGGTGTATACCAATTCCGATGTCGTTGGAGTTGAACTTGGAGGGGCACTTAAAAATGTTATAGCTTTATGTGCCGGAATTTCTGATGGACTCGGGTTTGGCGACAACACCAAGGCGGCATTGATGACAAGGGGAATTGCCGAAATGTCAAGGCTGGGAGCCTCCATGGGGGCAAATCCCCAGACTTTTGCAGGACTTACTGGCGTCGGGGATCTCATTGTTACCTGTACCAGCATGCATAGCAGAAACAGGAGAGCCGGGATACTGATTGGACAGGGGAAGACGTTGAAAGAAGCTATGGATGAAGTAAAAATGGTTGTTGAAGGGGTTACAACGACTAAAGCTGCATATGAGCTTGCAAATAAAAAAGGTGTGACAATGCCGATAACTTTTGAGGCATATGAAGTATTATTCAACGGAAAGAATGCCAAGCTGGCAGTTTCCGATCTTATGATGAGAAACAAGAAGAATGAGGCTATGGAACTATGGGATAAATAGAATTAAAAGGGTCGCATTAACAGGCAGCTACAGCCTGCTTTACAATGTTTCTTACGTATTTTCTTCACCTTAATAACATACAATTATTAATAACACGTGAAAGTGGGCGGACAAAAATACATCTGCTCACTTTTTTTGTCCTTTTTGTAATAATAAAAGAACATAGACAATATATTTATATTGATAAGGGTACTAGTACTTAAAACTTAAGCTTTGATCTGTACAAAATTAGTGCCCCGTAAGCAAAAATAATTATAAAGCATGCGGGGTTTAAAACAAAGGAAGTGCTTTTTTAATATTTATCAACTTAAAATTTGTTATGTTGAAAGAGCACTGGGTGATAATATTCAATGCAGTTTAATATAAATGCATCCAAAACAGTAATATCAAATGCTGGCTTAAGTTTTGGGTGAAAAAACCAATTGAAAGCAGCAAGTTTCAAATAAAAGTAAGGGGGGTTTGCGGGTGGATAAATACGATATATACCAGCAAATATCTGAAAGAACGCAGGGAGATATATATATAGGTGTTGTAGGTCCTGTGAGAACAGGAAAGTCCACATTTATAAAAAGATTCATGGACTTATTGGTTATACCAAATATAGAAAATGAATTCTCAAGAGGACGGGCAAAGGATGAACTTCCACAAAGTGCTTCCGGGCGTACAATTATGACAACAGAGCCTAAATTTGTACCAAATGAGGCGGTTAAAATTGAACTGGACGAGAATGTGCAGTTTAAAGTGAGATTGGTCGATTGTGTAGGTTACATGGTAAAAGGTGCTATGGGACATATGGAAAATGATGCCCCAAGAATGGTGTCCACGCCATGGTTTGATGAACAGATACCTTTTGTACAGGCGGCTGAAATTGGTACAAAAAAGGTCATAAACGATCACTCGACAATTGGTCTTTTGATTACAACCGATGGAAGTATAACCGATATTGACAGGGAAGACTATGTTGAAGCAGAAGAACGTGTGGTAAAGGAATTAAAGGAAATCAACAAGCCCTTTGTAATACTCTTGAATTCAGTTAATCCTACGGATGCTGATGCAGAAAATCTTAGGCAGGAACTGGAAAATAAATATAATGTGCCGGTAATTGGCACCAATTGTGCACAGCTTAGGATTGAGGATCTGAATACCATAATGGAAAAGGTGTTGTTTGAGTTTCCTATAAAGGAAATTGGGATAAACATACCAAAATGGATTGAATCCCTGGAAGAAAACCACTGGCTCAGGGTAGATATGATAAATGCCGTAAAGGAGGCATTTAGAGGTATTACAAAGATTCGCGAAATAAAAGGTGCAATGGCTGGGTTTGATGGTTTAGAGTTTATAAAAAGGGCTTATATTGATAAAATCAATCTTGGAACCGGAACTGCATATATGGAAATAAACGAACAGGATGGCTTGTTTTATCGTGTTTTGAGTGAGATGACAGGACTTGAGATTGAAGGGGAATATAAGCTTGTATCACTTATGACGGAGCTTGCTAAGACAAAAAAAGAGTATGATAAGGTTCGAGACGCACTATGTGATGTTAAGCTAAAAGGCTATGGCATTGTTACACCTCAGATGGAAGAACTTTCTTTAGAAGAACCTGAGATAATCAAACAGGGAAACAGATTTGGTGTTAAGCTCAGGGCAAGTGCACCTTCCATCCATATGATTCGGGCTGATATAGAGACGGAAATTGCACCCCTGGTAGGAACTGAAAAGCAGTCGGAGGAATTGGTAAACTATCTTCTTAGGGAATTTGAGAGTGAGCCGGAAAAACTGTGGCAATCTAATATTTTTGGGAAGTCCTTGCATGAGCTTGTGAATGAGGGATTGCAAAATAAACTTTATAGGATGCCTGATGGTGCCCAATTAAGATTGCAGGAGACTCTCCAAAAAATAATTAATGAGGGAAGCGGAGGTCTTATCTGTATCATTTTATAATTTGGTATGTTATGGATTCAGCAAGCACTATCATTTTGCTTATGGTAGTGCTTTGTGGTGTGCCATATTATGCATATAATTATTTAAAGGGTATATTAAATAAATGCAAAGAAAAATATTCCAGAAACTTAAGTTTATTCCACATTTTTCTCCGCTTAAATAATATATACCCCTATTTTAACTTAGAGTATAATTATAGTTGGCAAGACAAGTAAATAATTAGGAGATATCCGAAGATATCTCCCATATACATAAATCATCCTGTATAATGTTAATTGACGAAAAAAAACATTGATAGGAGTAGATTTATGTATAACC
>JAAYTO010000225.1 GCA_012523755.1 Clostridium sp.
AGATGTACGGAAGAGCAAAGTTACCTTTGTTAAAAGCAAAGATAATAATGAAAAATGATATTTTTTTGCCTTGTGTCAACCAAAATTGAGGATGAGCCCGGATGTTTCCGGAACTGCCGTCCGGATAATCCGGAATACGCAACTTCTTTTGATAGTTTTATTTATTATGCTTTACATTTACATAAAAGTAATTGGCAAAGCTCTTAATGCCTTACTGAATAAATCTTAAAACAAACTCAAACCCCACTCAAAAGACAAATCAGTCCCATTGCAAATATAATTAACACACCAATCCATTATAACCTTCAGCCCCATAACATCTTTTTTCTGATTATACCAAATTTCTACTTATCTTACCACTAATTCTTTTAAAATAAGAGTGATTTTATCCACTTCATTATACCCGATAAATATGAAAATCCTACGGATAGTGAAGTACTTATCCGTAGGATTTTATACTAATTATAGTCAAACAGGTATCGAATTAATTTTCCTTAAAATAAACCTTTTCAAGATTGTTAAATCCGTTGAGTCCACTGCATCATCACCGTTTAAATCCGCAGCAGATAAGTTTACACCCGGAGGATTTTTGCGAAGTATAACCCTTTTCAACATTGTTAAATCCGTTGAGTCTACTTCACCATCACTGTTTAAGTCTCCGTAGATAAATGCCGGTCCGGTTGGCGTAGGGTTAGGTGAAGGATTAGGTGTCTTGCCTTCATAAGGCGGTTCTTCTCCCCACAGAAGAACTCCGTTATCATATACGGGTATATAAGGAGTCAATCCTGCAAAAGATATTGCATCAAAATCCGGTGAAGTACCCAAGTTCTGATAGGACCAGTCGTTTTCATTGGATCCCATGCCGTTTTTATATCTAATTGATACATTGGCATCTTTTTCACACAAGTTCCATTCGGCAGGCATAATCTGAGTTCCAGAAAAATCAACTGTAAAATAATAAATATTGTCCGCATAATGTTTTAATCCTTCGAGTTTAGCACCTTCGCTTTGTCCTAGAGTTATTTCCACATCATCCAAGCTTCCACCAGCCTCAAATACCTCGCTTAAATCCATGTAATAACGAACAGACAATTTGTCTTTCATTGCCGGCGGCCTTGCTGAACGGTTGTTAACCTGCAGTAATAGATTTAATGTTCCAAAACCCTCATGCATTATCCAACCACGGCAGAAATATTCCACCATGTCATCTTCCGGTGCCCGGAAATCTTCAGGCTGCGGCCAATTTTCAAGTTTTTCTCCTCCATACATATCAATCATTTTAGCAAGAGCACCTACAAAACCTGCATTGTAGTCAATTGCCACTTCATTCATAATATAATCATCAATATTGTCTTCCCAATAATCGCTGGAATTAGGACCTCCAACCAAAGCACCGTACAGTATATGTCGGCTAAAAGAAGGTATATCGGTCATACTCACCCATGAACCATGTGCAGTTCTGTGGTGAGGATGTTTAGGAGCATTTTCTCCAAAGCCCACTACATAACTTCCGCCCCGTGGATTGTCACCCAATATATAATTTATTTGTCTTTCAGCAAATTTTCTGTATTCATCTTTTTTGGATAGGGTTCCAACAGTTTCATCATCAGACCATACAAAGGCTAAAAACGCTGCTGTACTGGCATAACGCAAAGAACCCCATTGGGAAAGCCAAGCCAATCCACCAGGACTGTAAGTTATACCCCCATTAGGCAAGAAAAAGTCCAAATTTCTTTCCACCATAAAGGCATATTGTTCGTCTTTTGTCGCCTGAGCTATTTTAATTGCTGCACCATAACTTACATCATCCCAGCAATGAGTGTGATATCCGCCTATTGTATCAACAGGCATAATTGAAATAGCCTTATCTAAATAATGCTGCTCTCCAGTTTTTATGTAAAGCCAAATAGCACCCCACGCAAGATCGTCCACATAGCCTCCGGATGGGTATAGAATATTCAGAGGATTTTTCCCTTTGTATGTATAACCGAAATCAAAAATTCTTTCTGCATGCATTAAACATTTTTGTGCATATTCCGGATCTGTCTCTTCAAATATTAAAGAACCTATGGCCAGTGCCGCTGCAGTCATACCTGCAACATCAGAACCCGGTGTCGACGGATCCACCTTAAAGGATTTTCTGTCGGTTACATAATCCAAAAACTCATGAGGAACCCATACTGAGTGGTCAGATTCACCATGTCCGCACATATAGTAAAGCACATTAGGCTCCGGATTAGCTTTAATCAAAAAATCCGTTCCCCATTTTACTTCATCCAATATGTCCTCTAACAACCCTGAATCTTTAAAAGCTTGCCTAAATTCATATACACCCCACCCTAGTTGTGCTGCAGCATATGAAATGGTATGGGTAAATTTAATTCCGTCACCGGCATCTGCCCAACCTCCCGTAAGATCAAGACCCACATCCTGACCGTCTGTCATTGCAGCATCATCCCTGTAAGGTAAAATGTAATCATCTGGCAGGTCACCGAGACGATTGGCTTTGTAAAAAAGAATTGCTTTTTGCAAGGCTTCTCCATAATTGTAGTACGCATCTCCAAAACGTGGTGAAGAAGCAGCTTGCACCTTTGGTTCAAGACCAAACTGCGGTAGTATCAAAGAAGTCAAAATAATTACCAGAACAGTCATGGATAAAATTTTATGCAGTTTAACCCTTTTTCTCTTCATTATGTTTCCTCCCCTTAAAAATTTTATAATTAATTTTAATATTAAACAGGGCACAATATCTCGCTTTTGAAATGTTTGCAAAGGCATAACAAAGTATGTAGAGGTGTATCTTGCATGTATATTACAGCATGTTAGAATTTCTATATTTGCTACATCAATTTGGTAATATATTTATAATTCTATTGCAACCTTATCTATGTTTTCAATAAAATTATATCATATTTTTATAGTCTCTACCTCATGTTTATATACTACGGTTTGTGTCAAGTAAAAGTTGGCAATGATCTCTTCATCCTGTTATTTTATTGGTTTACTTGCTTTGAAGGTCAATGTGAAATCCTCATACTTTTAATTTAGTGAACTTCTTTCTGGAAAGTTTGGCTGGTTATGCATTAA
>JAAYTO010000226.1 GCA_012523755.1 Clostridium sp.
AGATAAAAAATATTTTAGCATTATCCAAAAAATGAAAATTGTGCTACACTTTTATGGCAAACAACAAAGCCCGCAAACCGTCTATTTAAATGCGGTTTAGGGGGCTTTTTTTCTTATTAAGTGTCAAACTCGGGATTATATTGCTTCTTGTTGTTTTTGTTTACAAAATTACTATACCATATTCTTTTCTACTCGTCATCCATCCTTTCAAAATAAAGCACGGTAAAACAATTCTTATTTCAAATTCTGAGCCTTCTTCGTGCCAACTGTTCTTCCATTGCAGAAAACTGTTCAATAGTGATCTTTTTCCACCAACTGCACCAGTTTCACTCATTGCTGCCATAACTAATTCTCCCCACTCACATTAAACCGATATTACTAAATTCTTGAAATTCTAACCACCCTTATAAGTTATGTAGAATAAACAAAACTGCCTGTCAATCCCTCCGCTGAAAAAGCACATATAGTATATGTGAAAGGATTCACATAATTTCTATTGCATTTATATTCTTTAGCGTATACTATGAAAACAAGAAGTTTATTCTCAAATTGCCTAACTTTTTTCTTTGGAGAGTGTGTCTATGAAACTTTTTTTAGCACCAATACAGGGTATGACAACAGCATGTTACAGGAATGCCTTTGCACGGCATTTCGGTAATATCGATGCATATTATGCCCCCTTTATCGGGCTTTCGGAAACAAAGAAAATAAGCAATTTACTTTTAAAAGACCTTCTTCCCGAACACAATGGCAGTTCAATTAACGTTGTTCCACAGCTTCTCGGCAATGACGGTGTTCTTTTTAAGAAGTTTGCCACGGTTATTTGTGCCATGGGATACCATGAAATCAACTGGAACATTGGCTGTCCTTTTCCCATGGTGACAGGACGAAAAAGAGGTTCCGGAATACTGCCGTACCCGGATATGGTAAAAAAGTTTCTTGATACTGCCTGCTCTGACAACACTTACAAGGTCTCAATAAAAATGAGACTGGGATTGAATGACCCTGAAGAAGGATTTCGTGTCATGGAAGTACTAAATGAATATCCATTGAGTGGCGTAATAATTCATGCCCGTACTGGAAAACAAATGTATACAGGGCAAGTAGATTTGGATGCCTTTAAAACTCTTGCCGTCTCCTGCAAACACGAGGTAACCTATAACGGTGACATTTTCACTTATGATGATTATCTTCGCATAAAATCCTGCTTTCCCTCGATAAATAATTATATGCTGGGCAGAGGAGCTTTAACTTATCCTTTCCTTCCGTCCGTGATTAAAGGCTGCAACATACCCTCCGAAAATAAAATTGGTATAATCCGCGACTTTCACGATGATATTTTTAAATATTACCAAACCCGGCTTTCAGGGGCTAGGCATCTGTCGGATAAAATGAAGGAATTTTGGGATTATTTACACGTCCATATATGTACGGATAAAAGGCTGTTGAAAAAAATCAAAAAATGCCATGACTCATCGCAATATACAGAATTGGTCAATCAACTGTTTGATTCTGCAGAATGGATTGAGTAACGGCGTTATTACAAAGTTTGTATCGTTTATTCTTTCAACAACACAAAGTGGTCTGTCTTCATTTCTTGTCAAGATAATTTGATATTTTCATAATCAACCCCAAGCATATTTTCGGGTGTATATTACCTAAGTGAAAAACTAAACAGTTATTAAGATTTGGTCAACCGGTTAACCTGACAATCGGAAGAGCACCGTGCACACCTAATGCCAAGTTCTGTTTCTTTCGCCTTGCATTTAGAATTAGGAAACAATCTCATACACCCTGGCAGCAAAAGAAGCTTTTTACCCGTCTTTACAAAAGACTCCCTGAAAGCTTTATTCAATATCTCCGCACCTACCATATTCAAGTGATACTCGACCCTTCTCCTGCCACAAAAGATCACATCCTCACGCCAATAGCGTTTTGGGCGAACCTCCTTTAAGTATCGATCCACATTTTCTGTGTAAACTCCTATATTCTCTTCACTGTCATTTTCAAAGCAAAGAGCAAAAGTAATTGCCGATGCCATCAAATCTATAGAATCCTTTTCTGAAAGAATTTCAAGATAGGCTTTTAATCCTCCACAATACGCCCAGCATTAATAAACCTAGGGTTACATATTCTTTTGCTGCTTCCTCTTTTGTGCTGTAAAATTCAACCATTGATTTCATCGAAGCTGTAAAAAAATCCTCCGCCTTAGAAAGTATCTGCACTGTATATATAGCAATATTATTATAGTATTAATCCGAATCCATCTGTTTTCCTCTTATTAATAGGTCACAATATACATCGTATCACTCTCTCCATTATGATAATGATATCGAAAACCCTTTTATGGGTATACTAATTCAGCATAAAAACCCCCCTAAAAGTACTTATAAACCTTTAGGAGGGTACACTTTCTTATGTGCCTATTTTAAATCTTCTGCTACAGCTTTTAAAGCTTTGATATCTTCACTGTGTTTTTTAAACCAATTATCCCAATAATCTTTAGTTCTATCGGCTTGATTATCCTTGCCTTCTGCAAAATACTTATCCACTAAATCCGGCAATAGCTCTATCATAGCAGTATTTCCGGCTTCAATTTCATCTTTAATATAAGGAAGCACAAGCAATCCACAACTTTCCAGCTCATCCTTCACCTGCTTCTTTATTTCATCATTAGAACTTTTCTTATACTTTTCCGCTGCTTTCGTTACTTTAGATTCAGCCAAAGCAATCTTTTCCTTAAGATGTAACAACCAGTTTTCTGATGCACCTGATACATATTTACCCAGATCCTTAACACCAGCCATTTCATTTATTGCGTGCATTAAACGACCGCTTGCAATATGCCTATTCTTAATCTTTGAAATCATATCGGGAAAATCCTTTATTTTTAAATTAGCAATTAATTCACTGAAAGCAGGATCTTCTTTTGGAGTCGAGTAAATGGGAGCGTTACCGCTCCGCACTCCTCACAGAACCGGACTTGCGGTTTTCCCACATCCGGCTCTTCACGCAGAACATTCACATCTTCTCAGTCGCAATTGTTTTAATAACATCATAGATATTAACTTTTAT
>JAAYTO010000227.1 GCA_012523755.1 Clostridium sp.
CTTAGTAATCCCGGGGGCATTTCTTAAAAAATGATTTTCTTGCCTGAATATTAAATGCTGAAATGGCATTTTAAAAAACTCTCTTGTGAGAGTATTGGCAGGAGATGGGTTCATGCTTTTACCGTGTGAGCTTGTTGTTGTTTTATTGAATATGACATTAAGCTTATGGTACAATATAGCTATCATAATTAATGGAAAAGTATTAAAAATACATATTACAATTAATTGAGGGGGATGTATTATGGGTAGAAAAGTATTGCTTTCTTTTTCCGTGTTTCTAATTGTTTTTGTGGCATTTATGGGCTTTGGCAAATCCAATTATGCATATTCTCTGACACAATCGGGTATTGGTGATGTCAATGTGGACAATTCTATTGACAGTACTGATTTTACACTTTTAAAAAGATATGTTCTTCGAATTATCAGAGATTTTCCTGCAGAAGACAGCCTGTGGGTCGGTGATCTTGACGGAGATAATGATATTAACAGCAGTGATATTCACTGTATGAAAAGATATTTACTCCGTATGATAGACAGGTTCCCGAAAGAGTTAATGAATAATACGCCAATTCCTACAGCAACACCAACACAAAAGCCAACATATACACCTACGGCAACGCCTACACCCACACAAAGACCTACCTTCACCCCTATACCTACACAATCCAACAATTATGATGACGGTTATTTTCCGGCAGGGACTTCAAAATCTGAGCTTATTTCAAGGGCATCTGCACTGAGTGTCGGCGAAATAAAGTCTATCATAAAGAAACAGGTTGATGATCACTGGGACGTGATAAGAAGTGTATGCGGTTTTAAGAATAAAGAGGTAGCATATGCATTTTTCTTTGGCATGGCTACCCGTGAGTCTACATTCAGAGCCGGTACTGAGACAGGAAGTGGAGCAGCACATGCCTTTGGACCTTTGCAAACTGCTGAAACGGCATACGCAAATGCGGATCCAAACTATATGCCCGAGGAAAATGTTCCGGAAATGACACAATATGATTTTAATGATTACAATTTTTACGACGTCGGTGTATCTACACATATGGGAATAAGACATTTTCTGCATTTTGCCCGATTGGCTCAGGAAAAATACAGCGGCAAAGATGTACTGCGTCACGGTTTGATGGGCTATAATACCGGATGGATAGATGGTTCGGATGAGGCATGGATTATAAAGTATGCTGATGAGACAGCTGCTTTGGGTGCGTGGTATTATAAAAACAATCACATGTCCGATGATGAGTTTACATGGGATACAGATCCTAGAGTAGACCGCAGTGACCCATGGAGCTTTTACTTCTAGAGAATTTTGAAAAAGCAAAAAGGCAGCATTGGAAATTAATCTTAGACATAAAATATGCCACTTGGGGGTACGCGAAATAAAGAGAAAACATTCCAAAAACTCAATGTCATGGAATGTTTTTCTTTATCCTTTTTAGTGGGATTTCACGAAGTGAAATGACCAATAATTCTTTTAATCATGGAGCGGTTGGCAAGTTCTTCGAATTCATCCTTTAGACATGAAAGAGACACGAAATCCTTATATTTTTGTTTCAGTGACAGTGCTATCAGGTGATCAGAAAAGGCAGGGTTTTTTGGAAGCAGGCATCCGTGGGCGTAAGTGCAGTAAACATTTTTGTATAATGCTCCCTCAAAACCATCCTCTCCATTGTTGCCAACCCCCTTTATGATTTTGCCTAAGGGTTTGACATCGGTACCTAAATAGGTTTTCCCGGAATGGTTCTCAAAGCCTACAACCTTTCCGTCAAAGCCGTTTTTCTTAAGAAAGTCGCATTCAAAGACAAAATCTCCAATCATTCTCTTTTTATCATCTATCGTCCAGAAATCTATTGCATTTAAAAATTGTATCTCTTTACCGTCCCAAGTTTTATAGAATTTTCCGAGGAGTTGATATCCACCGCAGATAGCTAAAAATACCTTGTTGCTGTTTATGGCGTTTCGGATTTCATTTCCTTTCTCATTTATAATATCATCATGAATTACCTCTTGTTCATAATTCAGACCTCCACCCAGGAAAATAATGTCGTAGCCTTCGGCATCAAACATGTCACCAAGGGAGATGTTCGAAATGTTAACGTTTATTCCCCGCCATTCACACCGTTTCTTTAAGGCTATTACATTTCCTCTGTCGCCATATAGGTTCAAGATGTCGGGGTAAAGATGACATATATTTAATTCATACATATTATTTCCAGAACTCCTTTAATCCGTATTTTTTATTAAGCAGCTTTCTTATGTCCAGCATTGCTGTGTATGTGGGTAGTATGTATAGGATTTTTCCCTCTTGTGCATCTTCGAGGGCTTTATTTAAAAGTTCTTCATAATCCTTTATGAGAGTAATTTTATCACTGTAAATACCAGCGTATTTGAGTCTTACAGCCATATCTTCTCCACGGATTCCCGAGGCATAGAACACCGATATGTTTTCCTGAATTTTTTCAAGTTTTTCAAAATCCACATCCCAGAGCCATGAAATGTCCGTACCGTCGCCAGGTTTATCATTTATAATGAAAGCAATCTGAGCCTTTTGTTTTTCTGTAAGCAGGTATGTAAGCACCTGATTAAAACCTGTTGGATTTTTTACAAGAATTATCTTTATGGTTTTGCCATGGGTCATAAGGGTTTCCATCCTGCCGAAACAACATTCGAAGCTTTCCATTGCCTTTATAATACTATTGACCGAAAAACCCAATAAATGACATAATGAAGCTGCAGCCAATGCATTGTATATATTATAAAGACCGGGTAGGTTTATTCTGGCTTTGAAAGACACCCTTTCGTTGTCATCATTAGCAGAGTCCAGTGAGAATACAATGTCTGAATACGAACTATTAAGGTCATCAACTTTAAGGCAGGTAAGCTGGGATGAAGGACGGCTATAGCTGCAATTGGGGCATGAGAATGCACCAAGATGACCGTAAACTTTGTATGAATACTCATATCTGTTTTTACAATAAAGGCAGTATACAGCATCTGAGTTTTCAACATTTTCACTGCTATTGCATGCACCCTGGGCAAAGCCGTAATATACAACCTCTCTTTTAGAGTTGTGTGCAAGGGATACACACAATGAGTCATCGGCATTTAAGACAAGCTTTGCATTAGGAGATTTCTCAATGCCGGATCTGACATTATTCAAGGTTGAATATATCTCACCAAACCGGTCAAGCTGGTCTCTGAAAAAATTTGTAACTACCAATATGTCCGGTTGTACATAATCGGTTACAACATTAAAGGCAGCTTCATCGACTTCCAGTAGTGCGGTTGATGCTTGACTTTTTCCGGTGATGTCAACGGAGTTGATAAATGTGGTTATAACGCCGCTTACGAGGTTAGCCCCGGATTTGTTGGTTATATATGTTACACCGTTATTTTCAAGAATCTTTCCGATTATACGTGTAGTTGTTGTTTTGCCGTTTGTTCCTGTAACCATTATAATCTTAAAATCTTTTGAAATAACCTTGATTATGTCAGGATATATTTTGTGTGCGACCTTACCCGGAAGGCTGGTGCCACCATGCTTTAAAACCCTCAGAATAAAAATGAGAAGCTTTGTAATTATTATGGTAAAAGTAAGTCTTAAATTCATCTGTATCCCTGCTTTTTATATTGAATTTGTTTTAACATCTCTAAAATTATAACATAAAGAGATATGGTTATGAACAAGTTTTTTCATAGGGAAGTATTTCCCTATACTTAGAGTATAATTATAGTTGGCAAGACAAGTAAATAATTAGGAGATATCCGAAGATATCTCCCATATACATAAATCATCCTGTATAATGTTAATTGACGAAAAAAAACATTGATAGGAGTAGATTTATGTATAACC
>JAAYTO010000228.1 GCA_012523755.1 Clostridium sp.
CTCCCTTTGTATAATTTCTTACCCATTTAGTATAACCCCACTTTTCATTATCTATGGGTAATATCTTACTACAAAGGCTCAATAAAGTTTATCTGTAATTTATGCCATGGCTTAATCTTCCTTCATGATTTCACCGTGAAAATTAGCATTGTACATTATTCAAGTGAAGAAAAATGTGGAAGATAATATATACCCTAGGCTAGTTAATCGGCTTAACAAAATAGTTATAAATTATATTCAAATATACTAAAGTGAATTGTTTTTGAACCCGATATTTTTAATATGGATAGGGAATATTTTTACAAAAGATAGGGGGATTCAAAATGTTGTATACAGGAAAAATAGTCAAGTATTTTGATAGTGATGCAGTGGTATTGTTATGGAAGGATGACGAAGTCCTTATCTTTATTGAAGAAGATTATGTAAAGTGGGTGGACAAATCCTTCATCGATATACTTCAGTAAAATCCCATAAAATTTTTGTTTTGAGAATAGGTAATTCCCCATTAAGAACAAATCTCATGGGCATCGAGTCCATGAGATCTGTAGTCATTTCACTTCGTGAAATCCTACGAACAAAAGGCCTTCGAAAGATTTTTCTTTCTCAAGCCTTTTTCCATAACATGTGCATAAACAAATTTTAATCTGTTTATGCTTTCGTATTGCATAACATGGAGGATAGTGCAGAATTGCAATTAATTTTCCATAAAACATATCTGATGCCCATTGAAATTATGTCTGCCATCTTCATTACTATACTCAAGCGGGTGTTTTGAAGTATGAGGTAGTCCATAAACCCGCCAAAATTAACAATGCCCGTTATATACATATCACCAACAGGGGCAAGGTCTTTTTTTACACCGGACCCCGGCTTGATGGAACCCTGTCCAAGAGTGATAAAACCCACGTGATCCATCTTGCCAAGGCATGCATCTATCGCCACAACGAAGGGTCTTTCATAGCAGCTTGAAATACGTTCCATAACCTTATCCAGATTCTTTGCATGAACAGGTTCATCCAAGCTTCCGTAAACATAGACATTTTTGTATTTAAGATCATTGAGCTTGTATCCGATTAAAGGGCCAAGACTGTCCCCTGTTGACCTGTCCGTTCCGATGCAAATAAACACTATTGAATCGTAATCGTTCTTTAAAGAACTGCTTATCAGTGTATATAAAGCATCCGTAAACTTCTTAAATGCCCAATCACTGTTTATATCCACATAAACTTGCTTACAAACTGTTCTCACAAGCATATTCAATCTCCCAGTTCTATAATAACCGCAATATAATAATATTATTACCACATACAGTTATTTTATTACTCCTTTTTATAAAACTTCAGTTCAAAGAAAATTTTTCTTGCCTCAGCGGTGTTTCAAAAGCTTAGTTTTCGCAAGTACAGAGCCGGGATTAAGATACGCCGTTTAATCTACTTTGCCAAAGCTAAGGCCCATAAAGCGGTAAGGTTGTCAAAGGAATAGAATTCGCCGGTTTCACAATTACCAAAACCTCCGTAGTATTCGGAATCCCTATCATCTACCACAAACTCAAACATCCTCTCTAAAAGCTTTTCACTCAACAGCTCATCCCCTGACAACCGGGCGTAAATCGAAGCCAATGCATAGACGGCAGTGCTCTCCAATTCCAAGACAGGCTCTTTGCTGTACGGATCATACCAAGCATATAACTTATTCCTATTATCCATCTCATTTTTAAGCCAGCTCAAAAGCTCATCGGTGGAAAAATATTCTTCTGCCAAGTTAAGTGCGGTATACAGCGTGTACAAAAGGCAAATACCACGGTTTTCGCTTCCACCTTCGTTATACTCCTCATCAAATTGGTATTCGCCGGATTTATAATCGTAATACTTGTAAAAAAAGGGGGTACCTTCAATCCTTCCTCCTATTGCCACACTTAAACTACTGTTATATACCTCTTCCCAATCCTTATTATAATACATTAATTTTTTTAAGGTCTTAAGATCCAGATAGCATAAAGGTGTCGAAGCCTTTGTGCTATTATATTTCCAATCATACAATTGATGCAGGTTACCATCTTCCACCTGAGAATCGTATAACTTTTGCTGCAAGGTCAATGACACCTGAAAATACTTCTCATATCCCCACTTTTCATACGCCCCGAATAGTGCACCAATTATTCTTAAATCATCTATGGAAGCATTACAGCTAACATTCTCTCCCGATTTCCATTTTATATGAATGCCTTCCGTAAGAAGCTCCTTCTTAAAATACCGATACACCCTTTCAAACATGGACTTATCGTCATTTATTAGACTGTAATTCAAAAGAATTCCCACCGATTCCGACAGGGTATCCGCATCCCCATTTTGAGGACAGGTGTTGGTTATAACCCCACCAAAGGAACCGATTAGATGATTCTGTATAAATCCCAAAAGTGCTTGTTCTTCATTCCCGTATTTATTTTTTTCAGATAAAAATATACTGGATGCTGCTGTAGGTAAGTTCACATACTGCTGCCTTTTAAGGGTATAAATAATACCCACAAGAATACTCACAAAAACTATAACACAAATTATACTCGAATAGTATCTTTTCATTTTTTCGCCCCTTGTAAAAAATGTATGAGCTCTCATCCCCAATTATTCTTCATTTGTGAATAAATATAGGAAGCGAAGAAGATAGTTACAGAGATTAAGCGGCTTACCGATTATTCTTTATTTGTGAATAAAGGTGAAGAATAATGCAACAAGGAACAATAAGGAATAATGAGGAGCAATATGGAAGAGGTGCCGGTTTTTTTAGAATATTATTCCTAGCCATATAATTGCACCCATAAACAGTGAGTACATCAAAATGAGAAAAAAAACGGGAGCTAGATGCCCCCAGAGCTTTTAAACTAAAATCTCTATATTGTATGCAAAAATGTTAAAGAAACTACACCCCAAGATAGTTATAAATTATAATTAATGCATCCGCTCTTTTTAGTTCGTCTTTAGGTCTGAAGTAGTCTCCGCTGCCGTTTACTATTTTCAGACCTTTTGCAATAACAACATACCCAATAAGAGCCGGATCTATCTCATCCTTATCCTTAAAGCTGCAGTTGAAAATGTCACTTAAATCCGCAACCTTGTCATATTTTAAAGCCCTGATAATAAATTTCACACTGTCTTCCCTTGTCAAAGGTGCTTCTGGATTTATTTCATCTTTTTTAATTATTCCTTCTCTTATAAGAATATCATATAAGTCTTCTGTTTCTTTATCGGTACTTAAGACACTCATACCCCGGAATGGATATCCGGCGTTTACTACCTGCGAGAGAAGCAGCATAAAATCCTTTTGCTTAATCTTTTCATCGGGTTTTAATTCCGGACCTTCTAGCCCGATTCCGTTTTCCGCCAAAGTCTCAATCTGACTTTTTGCGTAGTGATTTGAAATATCTGTATATTCCAAAGGCTTTTTCTCTTTATAAGGTTCTCCGTCATAATTCAAAACAACTCCGGTATTGGCATCAAAAGTTGTAGGTTTACCTTCCTTAACAGCATATACAAGCTTTACTTCGTTCTTTTCTTTGCCATCTGCTGCTTTGCCAACCGTAATCCCTCCCTTTGGATAAACAATAAACTCCGGTTTTATAACATATCTAAGCTCCAAACCGATTTGTTCAAAGAAAGCATCATAGATTTCTTCTATAGGCAGAACCTTTTCCACCGAGGGAAACTCAATATCATACCAGGTTAATCTATAGCTCATAATATTACCGGTGATGGCATCAAACGAAACATATATGCCATTTCCCGGGAACAAAACACCGTTTACCTTTCTTGTATAACTGAAAGCATAACTACCAGGCTGCTCACCCTCCGGGTAAACAATTGTATCCTCTTGTTGTTCATCAAGCTCGGTCTCTTTGAATTTATCCGGCTGTATCTCGTTCAAAAGCTTTTCTACAGCTTCTTTTGCGTCATCCTTGTCAAACTTGGGTGTTTCTTCACCGTTGTAGTAATACGTGTTGAAGCTTAGTATTTCTCCTGTCTTTGCATCAATGGATATGTTCAAACTACGGTTTGTTTTACCTTCCTCGTCATTGCTTGAAAAATATAATCCCCAGTTATATCCTTTATTTTCCGGATATCTTTTATAAAGTCCGGCCCTTACGAGCTCAAAGGTGTCATCCATCTTCAGGACCTCTAAATCTCTTGCTATCTTTTCTGCCTGTTCCTGACTTAAAAGCGATGAAACCTCTTCTATAGCCGCTAGCTCTTCCGGACTAAGTACTACCCCATCCTCCGCAATGCCTCTATCTGAATGAGCTTCATCCATTTTCTTACTTATACCGCCGCCACCATAAAGATCTCCAAAATAAAACCTTTCACCGGTTGCAGCATCAATATAATAAGAAGAACCGTAAACAGGCGAATATGCCAAAAATACCTTTACTCCATTAATATCAGATACCGCATTATATGTAAGTCTGAGTCCGAGATTTTTAATATAAGCCTTCTGTGCTTCTTCCAGACTTAATATGTTATCTTTCGAAGGAAAACTCAAATCCTTTGTCCATGTCTTTTGATAGTCACAAAGCTCACCGGTTTGTTTGTCTATGTATGCTATTATCCCGTTTGCCGGCATAGGCACTCCGTCATGTATTCTTTCATATTTAAAACAGTACTGTCTGTTATTCAGTGATACACTCCCATTATTTTCAACCGGTTTCAATTGTGCAAGGATTCCCGGATTAATCTTTTCTATAATTTCTTCTGCATTGCTCTTTGCCTGTGCTTTGCTCATTTTAGGAAGCCTTCCGTATTCTTGCTGCCCCTCCTCATACTTATAGCAAGAATAGTACAGTATATCTCCCGTGCTGTCTACGGTAGCTGAAATGTTGGAACCTTTGTAATCCTTTCCATACCAGCTTAAATTCCAATAACTGATGCCGTCTCTGGAGTCAGCACTATAGGAAAATTCACTTAGCTCCTCCGGAATTTCAAAGAATTTCTTTACAGTTCTGATTGCATTTTCAAGCCCCGGATCCCCTTCTGCCATCACAAAGCCGGGGAAAACTAGGGAAACAATCATAGCCAGTGCTATAACAAGCACTATTTTTCTTTTCATTTCACACCCACTCCTTAGTTTAATTTTGTTATATATATTAGATGGATTTAATGATAAAAAAGTTCCAATATAATTTCAAAATGTATATCCGGTGCATATTGTGTAAGTAAGAAACCTTGTGAAGCAAGTTGCAGAGCCTGCTAATTTACCAATTCCATCACACAAATCTCGGGACGGGCAAAAAGCCTGACAGGATAGCCGGTACAGCCCACACCGCTTGTAACATATACCTTTGTATATTCCGTCTCAACCATACCGTACCTGTATT
Organism: Clostridium sp.; assembly: GCA_012523755.1. GTDB lineage: Bacteria > Bacillota > Clostridia > Acetivibrionales > Acetivibrionaceae > Hungateiclostridium. The sequence goes on from JAAYTO010000228.1 coordinate 5,363, forward strand.
TCTGTCCGTATCCGGAAGGAATATAGGGAGCCCACAAGCCAAAAAAAGTTACCTGCCCTCCGTGGGTATGACCGCTCAATACTATATCCACCTTATAGTTCCGGATCTTTTCAGCATAGTCGGGATTGTGGGAAAGCAAAATAACGAAATCCTCTTCCCTTGCATCTTCAATAGTCGGTTCCAGCTGTTGATTGCTGTGATAATAGTCTCCGACACCGCCCACTTTTATCCTGCCCCCACCATAAACAATCCAGCAGGCATCGTTGTCAAGAACAGTAATCCCCGCTTTTCTCATATTTTCTCTTACAATCTCGCCCCTTCTGTAATAGTCATGGTTTCCCAAAACCCCATACTTCCCCAGCGGTGCCTCAAGCTTTTTAAGCTCCTCAAAACACGGTTTTATGTAATGGCTTCCTTTTCCTATAAAATCACCGCCTAGAAGAATAATGTCCGGCCCTAAGGAATTAATCCTTTCCACCAGCTTTGAAAGCCTTTCTCTTGAAAAATGATCTCCATGGTGAATATCCGAAACAAAAACTATTTTTTTGCCGTTAAAGGAATCAGGAATATCCCTATCTTTTATTTTTACATTCTTGACCGTCAACCAATAGGGTTCAAGGAACATATATCCTGAAATCAAAGTGCATGAAATAAATAACAATAATAGGATTCTTGATATTTTTTTGAATATGTTTGCAAACACCATAATATCCCTTTCAAAAACAACAACTACATTCCAATTATAGCATATTTTCCGGTTTTTGTGGCATATATTTTTACTATACATCCTTAATATGAAATTGATTCCACAGCAAATAAAAAGATTCCTATGAAAGTTTATAATCCCCAGGGACTTTGTTAGTGGGATTCCACGAAGTGAAATGACCAAAAAGCTCATGGGCTCGATGCCTATGAGCTTTTGTTAACTAAGATTCGTTATATTTCAAAGGTGCATTAGATAAAGATAAAGAAAAGTATGTACCCATATATTGACGGACAACAATTATCGTTCATCAAAACTTATATCGTCATACCTAGAACCCACCACCGTTATTTCTATATTATCCAGGACAACACCCTTTAGTGTGGGAAGGGCACTGCTGATATTGGCAAGGGCAGTATCGGCAAAATAAGCCCGGACACGGTATTTGGCATCTGCC
>JAAYTO010000229.1 GCA_012523755.1 Clostridium sp.
ATCTACACTATCCTCTTCAATAATATCTACTACTTCTTCAAGCTCGTTAATAACAGTGCTATGAAGCTCTTTAGCAAACTCATTCTCCAATCCATGCTTTCTAACAACCATTTGTATCATCTCCATCTGCTTTTGCAATTCCAATGCAATTCTTCCTAACTTGTATGTTATAGTATACCTGTCAACACTTCCCATAGCAGATACATAAGCGATTGCCTTATCAATTTTCATCAATGAATCAGTTAATTTATCTTCAGATAAAACCTTATAGCTACTGTTGGACATTAGCCTAAACTCAGTACAATATGAATTTTTTGCATATCTCTCCATCTCGGTTACATCTTTTTTTAGATAACGATATTTTACATACAGATAAATATTATTTCCTAAAGAAAGTAACAAAGCTAATATAATTAGGTTCCTTATAATTTTTGTGTTTTTCAAATAAATACCCCCCTTTTTATATCATGTAATATTATATCAAGAAAAAAATATATTTTAACTATTTTTCTGGGAGAAAATTATTAAAATACAAAATATGATTCATATTTAATGACATTATAATTCCATTGCATTGTGTAAAATATTGCTTTTAAAAGAAAGTATATATCAACTATTTTTTATCTAAACGAACCTTCTGTATTTGACGTTAAATAATGGTTGTTGCCAATCTAAAAGAAGATTTTACCATTGTTGTAGTTGATCCTTATTCACCTAGCGTGAGTTTATTATGAAACAGTATACAAAAATCCTGAAACACAGTTATTTCAGGCATTACAAGATAACATTAGATGTATACACCAAAGCCTTTTATTTTCATCGGGCGTTCATGCAATTTTATAATCCCTAAATCTTCAGCCAGTTTTCTTTCTGCAGGTTCCATCTCTTCAAGTTTATAGAATACTTTGGGTCTACCTTTTTTACCGGTATCTTCGATAATTGTACCAAGCCTGATGTTCCCGAGCATGTCAAGAAGTGTGTCCATAAAACCGGTGAAACCTTTTTCTCTTGCAGTTTTATAAATCAGCGATGTCATCAGGTAAGCAATCACACAGCAGAAATTGTGAACTTTTATTTTTTGATCCGTCCAATGATATTGCGGAGTAAAAGACAGATGCCGTTTATTCTTCATATTCTTAAATGTGTACTCAATGATAGACTGCCCATGATATGCCTGAATAATTTCACATGTACTCCAATTGTGATTATTGGTCATCAAAATCCTGTAACCCATTTCCTCTTCAAGTTTTGCAAGACATTCATATTTTATTGTGTAGTCAATTCCATAACATCTTTCGTTGTCCTCAAGAATTTTATACTCAATCAAGGTTTGCATCTTGTATCTGGAAATGACGGCACTGACCAATCTTTCAAGTTCCTCTCGACTCCGTTTTTTGCTGTTGGGATTTGAAAGCATCCGGTTAATCTTGCCTATCGCTGCATCACAGCTTGCCAATAAAGTGTGTATCCCACGAATTTGTCCCTCCTTAAGCTTGTCTGAAATAGTGACAACAACAGTCATGTCCCGACCCCATATGTTTTTAAAGGTGCGATAAGCCATAATGGTCTTTCCGTTGACCTCGGTTTCCTCAAGTCTTGTGGATGCCTCCTCTACCAAGCTTTTGTGATGGAAGGGCGTCAGAGCCCCTACATATTTCATACCAAGGGATTCTACTAATTCTATATTCTTTTTTGAGTTGTTTCCACGGTCAAAAACAATAGTATGGCTCTTTGTGTCTGCTCCAATTGCTTCTAATCTGTTCTTTATTTTCTCTATCACTTTTCGGAACACTTTGGCATCGTTCATGTTCCCTTCATAGGAATGGTGGAACAGGGGAATCATATCGTCTTTGGTCACAACAAGAGCCAGTCCGATTTGGCGAAGGTCCATGCGTTTTTGCTTATTCTTGCCTCTTTTTGCAATATGGCATTTGCTGTTGGTTGTGTTGATATACGTGTAGAAGTTAGTAGTGTCATAAAAAAGAGAGTCCATTTTTATGTTGTAGTGATGTAGAGTGTTTTCAAGAAGCTGACGTTCTGCACTTTCTATTGCTTCGGCAGGAAAAGCATCCATAGCGTCCCAGAAATGTTGGCTGTCTACCTTTGAGAAATTCGTACGTAACAAATACTCAAGGCTTGTTGTACGAGCCCATTGTGCCCAACCGTTTTTACTGGTAACCACACAGGCACCTCCTATTGCAGCAAGCATTAGAGAGGCACTAGCGGTCATGTTATTTCTGATAGGTTTTTCTGCTGTATATTCTTCTGAAGAATGTACAAAGCCATTCAATACATTACAGATATCAAGTTCCGAAGCGACCTGAAGTAGTTTGGCAACTAAGCCATGGGAATAAGATTTTAGTTTAAGAGAATCTCTGAGACCTTGAAGTCTTTTGAGGAGGTCATCGGCTTTTCCAAGATATTCAAGAACGATGGGTCTTGGTTTACCGTTGACCCGACGAGATTCAACGATATACCAGTATTTATGGCCATTTGTAATTTTAGACTGAATAGTCGCCACGCTCTCACCTTCGTGTATACATAATTATTAGCACTACTATAGCATACTATATACAGGCATAAAATGCAATACAATTTTATATATTTTCGTGTACACATAAAATGTTGACAAAAAAACACCCTCTTTTCCTTCTCTCAAGGGCATTTCAAGATTTTAATTGTTTAAAAAATTTAAATTTTATGATAAACTCACGCTAGAAGAAGCACTTTTGTAACTATTCAGAAATTTACTTATTTCTGAATTAGGATGTGCTTTGAATAATATATGCACATGATCTTTATCATGATTCCATTCCTGTAATGTGATGTTATAATTAAATTGTATATACTCAAATATTTCTTTTAATCTATTACTGATAGTATCATCTATTACTTTTCTTCTGTACTTTACTACTAATACTAAATGATAATATAATAGGAATACTGAATGATTGTTTGAGTCTAATTTCATGTTTTTACCTACCTTATAAGTTTTACCACTGATTATAGCATAACATATAATGGCAGGTTATGTCAATCTGCAATTCATCTCCCACCTAAGAGGTTGGGCGACTTCTTGCAAAGTTCAGTTAAATTGCATCCACTACATTTCTTTTATACCGTTTACTAATAGGAAGTTTATTGCCATCCGCAAGTGTAAGTACATCGTCTTCTAAATCTTCAATATAAGCCTTATTTACGATGAAGCTTTGATGGCATCTAATAAAGTGCTTTCCGTTCAACTCCTTTTCTAAAATATCCATTCTCTTATAAAAATAATTAATTTCCCTCGGGTTATTTGTCACAATATTAATAATTCTTTTTTTACTTTCAAAATAAATTATATTCCTATATAGTACCCTGAACTTATTCTTCCCGAAAGTATATTGGAAATAAGTATCCTGATCATTCAACAACTCTAAAGCACTATTTAATGTTTCACTCAAATAGTGCTCCAGCTCATCTATTAGTATATATTGGAAAGCATTGACCTTAAATGATTCATAAACCTTATCCCAATAGCTATTTATAAAAATTATGATGCAATCTTTATTAATTATCCGAAGTTGCTTAGCTGTCTCTATTCCATCAATATGAGATATTTGCATATCAAGCAATATAACGTCTGGAAAACTACTTTCAGTTATGAGATATTCCAGTAATTCCCCCCCCACTTTGGAAATAGATTACTTTTATCTTTTCTATAATACCCTTAAGCCAATTATCTAACAAATTGCCAATTCTTTTCGTCTTTAATACATCTTCGGTCACAATTACAATAGTTATCATCTTCTAACCCCAATGTCTATTATATAATGTTATTTTTTTCTTCCTATATTCCAAGTTTGTCCATCTATTATTTTTAAGAAAATTCTCAATTAATATCGTAATAACATACCTGTCCATCCTCTAGTAGATTCCTATACACCAAACGATTATTCTCTATTTTAATTTTATCAGTATAAACAGAGTCAACCCTATGCACTGTCTCATCCTCTTCCATATAAATACTCAAACGATTCTTGGCATCTATATAATAAATATCCCCATTATGATAAACCACCGAATCCATATTCTTCAAGTCATGTGCTATTACATTTTCTCTGTTCGTATTTCTGTTAATCCGTACCAACTCAGAAACAGATACATAATAAATATACTTTTCATTTAGGAAAAAACAACTAGGACCCAAAATAACTTTTATTTGATCCTCAAGTGCAATCTCTTTTTTAACTATTCCATAAAAATCTTCTTTATTCTCCTTAACACTATTATAAACCAGCCTTTGACTAAAGTCAGCCATATTAATGCAGTAAATTCGAATCCCTTCAATTCCCGGAATATTTACTAAGTAATAACAATAATCATCACGTACATAAATCGCACATATTTTATATTCATGCTCAAATGGATCCCTTGTTAGGCATATTTCTTCTCCCGTCTTAAGATTTTTTGCAGAAATAAATCCTTCTACCTCATTAAGACTAATAGCATAACCAGCTGCTTCGCCATATATTCGTTCTTCATACGTATTAAAAGTAAATGAATCCCGCACTTTCTCCTCTTTGCATGACGTAAATATAGTGAGACATGCTAATACCATACACAAACAACAACAGGTCTTTTTAAATTTCTTTTTAAGAACAGGAAGTTTCAGCGGATACCCGGAATATGCCTTTATACAGTATAAAAAAAGCAGAACTATCTCAACTACATAGCCAACTAATAAAATTGTAAAAACTCCACTTTCAATTTTATGAAATTGGATAATTTTTTCAAGCCTACACTGCTCATTAATAATTGATTTGTAGGTATTACCCCACAAATATCCCGTACCTGATAGAAGACCTGACGGTAGCGGAAGATAGTATAATACAGATTTATCCGGAAATAAAATGCTTGGAAAAATCACCAATACACTACTCGAAAACAAAGTGATAATAGATTTCTTGCTAAATATACTCACAATTGAAACGCACTCTACAAACAGTAATGTACCAAGTACACGACACAACACCGTTATCAAAAAAGCTTGATTCAATGAAATATAATATGCACTCTCTTTAAAAAATTGCAAACTTTTAAGCGGGTAACTACCGTTGTTAAGTCCCACCATCATATCTACGCACATATATTCTATTATAGAAAATATAATAGTTAAAGTAATTGCCAAAACAAAACCACTCAATAGTTTTGCAATTGCTGTTCTATACTTACCTTTACTGCTTGATAAAAGCAGTGCATCCATACCGCTTTCATACTCATTACAAAATAAAGGCGTTAAAACAATTAGTAAGCACAACAAGAGAATAAAATCCAGTTCACCATGACTCAAAAGAGTATTCCATCCTCTTTCATCCATAATATACCTTTCTTCAGGTAATTCCTTTGCATAGTAATACTTATTATATACTACATTAAATACAGCCGTATTTTTTATCCTTTCATAATACTGTTTACTTTTTTCCTCATACTCTGATTTACTAATTTTCCCATCCCGCCACTTTAATAAAAGCTCTTTTAACACTGCCTTTGCGTTAGTAACAGCATAATACTCCTCTTCTATATTTTCTTTTTTATCTTCAGTTATTTTACCCTCATATTGATTCATGTAATAAGCATAGCCTTCAGGATTTTTATCAATAATATAGTGATAATCGTATCCATGGTATAGTGTTAACACAATCTTCAAAAAGACAAAAATTGCAATAACCAAAAAACCTTTTTGCTTTATTAGTGTCTTTCTCCACTCGAAAAACAGCATTTCAAGGTACCCCCTCCAAGAAAAAATCTCTTTTTTCTCCTTACATTTCCTTTACATTTTAATAGGTATATGAGACAATAAAGTGCCCCCAAAACTATTAACTGTACAAACAAACATACATACCCCCTCAGAAAAAAACTGTTACTAATATTTAATCCTGATAATTCTATAAATAATTCATTACCTTTTAACAAAGTAAAGGGACTCATAAGTGCCAAAACTATTCTTACGGTTTCTACCGAAGCCAGATACCCACTGATATATATGCCTCCAACCGCCATTAAAACGCCCAGCATATATGGATAAACTACCCTTTGAAATAAGGTAGAAAAAATGCAAAGCCAGAATCCAAAAACAATTCCTCCCACTACCTTCAAAAGTGATATCATAATATAAAACAAACTTACTGAATGGTTTAAAGGTGTGTACTTATATGATTCCAATGCATAAACCGGCATGTCTCCACCTGACAAACCGTATAAAAGCTTAAATACAATAAAATCCATACTTGAAAAGACAATTACCACAAAAGCTATATATAATATTACAGAAACTACTTTTGCTAATATCATATCTGATTTCCCATTTCTACTTGACAATATTAATTCTTCCATCCCATTTTGCTTTTCAGATATAAATATAGGCACAACACCTAATATTATTAAAAACAGAATTAATAGATCTGAAAAATCATATTCAAGCAATGATTCCCAAGGCTTGCCATCATAAAATACGTTGATTTTTCTCCCACTGTAATGGTTCACGATATATTCATTTCTATCTCTTTCGTAATCATTTTTGCTTTTTTCGTAAAAACCAATATTATCTTTTGCTTTTTTAACCACCTGTTTAATATTAGTTTCATACATAGCTACATATTCCATCGGTTGATAGAAATGTTGGGTAATCATGCCATAATCCGCATAGAAATAGCCTGTATAAGTATCCTGTTGATATTCCTTACTATATGTATCATCATTAATTATATCCCTAAGTCTGTTTCTCTCATCAACTATGAAACGTGCTTTATCAACAGTCAACGATCCATCCAATTTCTTGTGCAAATCTTCATATGCCTGTAAGAACCTGCTATTCTGTGGTGTACGCTCCATTAAATACATACCATCCCCTGATATGTACTTGTTGTAAATCATGAAAACATTAATAAATATAAATAGTAAAAAGGCAACAAAAATATACCACCTAAGATAGTTTTTTCGGATTTCAAAACAAATTAATCTAAACATCGTATTTTGCTCCCCATATCATTTATTAATTATTAAGTATTGAAAGAAATACATCTTCCAGCGAAGGCTCCACTAACTGCGATTCCCCTTGTGGTTGGTCTTCACAAACAATTCGTAGAAGAAATCCATTATCTACACGCCTGACATTAACAACAGGATATTTGTTTGTTATTATATCCATATCTTTCTCTGAAGCCATTACATTCCAAACCTTTCCCCGTACACTTTTCCCCAATTCCTTTGGTGTTCCCTGCATTACCAACTTCCCATTTTTTAATATCATTATTTCCTTTGCAATATACTCTACATCTGGAACAATATGTGTAGCCAGTAATACCAACTTGTCCTTCGAAAGCTTTGATATTATATTCCTGAAACGTATTCTTTCTCCAGGATCGAGACCTGCAGTCGGTTCATCTAAAACAAGAATGTCTGGTCTATTCAGTATTGCCTGTGCAATCCCTAGTCTTTGTCTCATCCCCCCCGACAAAGCTCCCACCTTTTTCTTATATGAATCAGTTAGGTTAACTAGCTCCAACACTTCCGCTATTCTATCCTTTACTTGAACCTTAGGAATACCCTTCAAGGCACACATGTATTTAAGGAATTCACCTGTTCGAAAATTCTTGTAAAACGTAGGGTATTGAGGCAAATAACCAATTCTGTTAAGATACTCCGTGCCCATTTTTTTGACATTCAATTCATCCAGATAAATGTCTCCTTCATTCGCCTGTAAAATTCCAATAGCTATACTTATTAGTGTTGTCTTCCCTGCACCGTTCGGTCCTAAAAGTCCATAAATCCCCTCTGAAAGCACAGTATTAAAATCATCCAACGCACACTGTTTTCCATAGAATTTACTTATATGTTCAATTTTCAGCATCATTTCACTATCCCTCACAATAAAAGATATGTCTAATGTTTTTTATTCCACATAACAGTCCATTTCTTACCCATTGCTCATCAATCATTAATCAGAAGAGCAGAGCTTGTTTTTATTGGATAATTAGAAGTTATCATATAATCCCTTCCACACGGAACAGATATAGCATATATTGTATTTAGTTTTTGAGAGGTTCCGACTTCCAATTCAAATTCAACCGTACAAATCTTACCTTTAACAGTTTTTGTTTCTATATAATCCGCTCCCATAACCGGGACTGGTTTATGGTTGACAAAAATAGTAGTGCGATAAGATGCCTCCACGCCTCCGTATATTCGGAATTTGCACTTTACTTTTCCATCTTTGGCATAAAATTTTACCTGTTTTTTATCATCCTGAAATAATTCTGTTATACAAGTTGTATCTAAAATATCATCACTGCCGTCGTCATGAAAAATTTCATATTCATCTCTTATTTCCTGTGGAATATCTTCCATGGTAAATTCCAAATATCCAGTTTTTTCAGTTTCATTCATCACATCACATTTAAAACAAATCTCTTGAGGCGTATTAGCACTTATTGAATGGTACCCACCGTAATTTGGATTCTTTTCATCCTCTGGCATAAAATCCGGTTTCAAAATTGTTGAAGTAATAACAGCACTACTGTCTCCCTCTTTACCCGTAACAGGTATAAATACAATATCGAACTCTTCAGATTCTTCATTTTTTAATGAAAACTTCTGCATAAATTTTTCTTCACTTTCCTCACCTGTCTTCTTTTTAATTCTGTAGGGCTGAAGAATACCATCTACAAAAACTATTAACCCAAATTCAGAATTAGCTTTTTCGTCCATACCTGTAACTTTAAAAGGAATATGTATCTCTTCTCCTCTATATTCATAAACTTGCATATTATCACTAATACCATCATACCCAAAATAGAAAGATCCTAGACTGCTTGGAGTAACACTCTCTGAAAATATATTTGCAATGTTTTCATTATTTTCCCCATCTAAAATATCTTCAGAACTGACTTTACTATTCTTACTTTTTTCATCTGAACATCCCACAAAACACATGCATAAACTTATAATAATCAAAATACATAGCCACTTAACTTTTCTCACATTAGTCACCTCTCAAAAGTAATTAATTAATCTATAGTTTTTTAATTGACCCACAAGTTTGCATCATTAGATTGCCACTACCAATAACTAATACGGCACTATTAAGCAATATATGCAATACTATAAAAGACCTATTACTAGAATACTTCAGCTAAATATTTCACAACGGTACCATTTCCTCTTGCTTCATGGGTACTGAATGCCGCCAGTGTATAATTTTCATAGATAGCTGTCGTAATAGATGAAAGAGGTGCTCCCACTTCCTCCTGGGTTCGAGAATAAATCAATTCCCCTGTCGAATTATTCCTTATATCTAATTTCACTATCACCCTAGTATTAGAGGTGTATCTTGTGATACTTGTCAGTGCATTTACAGTTGTCGGAGATGGTCCTGTCAAACTATATGTAAATGTTCCGAACTCACTTGTGTTTATACTACCACCAGCAGCGTTAGTAATAATTCCAAATCCAATAACTAAAACTGTAACAGCTATAATAAAAACCCATACCTTTAACTTTTTCATGTATTCATCATCCTCCCATAATATGTTTTTCATTATATCACATTATATTACTTTTTCCTATATTGCTTAATAATGTGCTGTTACTCTCAAACATTATAACATGCATCTTGGTTTATCGTGTTGTATTTGTAATAAATAATACTTTAATTGTAATATTTGTTTGTTGAAATTTCGTGTGGAAAATGTAATCTTAAAAGACTCGACGATAAATTTTGTAGAGCCTTCATAAATCAATAAAGCACCTTGGCAATGCATTGGAAAAAGGGTTTAAAAATCCGATATCCCAGTTATCCTGAAATGCGTAACCAAAACAGAAAGATGGTGATATCGGATGATTAAAAGCAAACTTGCTTCACAATGTTTGTTCCATATTTCTTCGCTTGAAAAACTGCATCCATTATAAATTTTCGTTTCTCAGTGCATCTATAGGATTATCCTTTTTGATTTTCCTCATAGAATAAAGCATTGTTGCAAATACCACTGCAAAAACACTGCCCACCGCAATAACAATGCTATACCACGGAACAAAGTACTTCGTCTCCCACCCTTCACTAATACTCCGATAAATAAGATAGGTCACACCAAAGGATACGGGGATACCGTACATCAAGCCCTTAATTCCGTAAAGCAGACACTCATAGTTCATCATTTTATTAAATCCCTTTTGTGTCATTCCTATGGATTTTAACATCGCAAACTCCCGGCGGCGAAGTGCAATATTTGTTGAAATAGTGTTGAACACATTTGCCAGTGCTATCAAAGAAATTAATATTATGAATCCATAGGAAAAAATATTAATGACAGACATTAATGCCTTCATAGATTCTCCGTTTTCAGCAGCATCATATAGCCTTGAAGTCGGCAATTCCTTTTCTTCTAGAATACTATACATTTTATTATATACAGCCCGGTGATTATTCACCTTGAAATACAACACTGTTTCTATACTTTCATTATCTTTACCGGTAACAGCCGAAACAGCACTATAGGGGTATAAAAACGTTATTAACTCATGAGTATTGTTGTCTACGCAAAAGGGTTTTTTATCCGAAACAACACCCATTTTTATATTTATTTCCTCCGTTGCCTCATCAAAGGTTAATTTCAACTTTTCTTCTCCGGTTTCCGAGTTCATTTTTTCAAAACAGTATAAAACCTTTCCGGCATCGTCAGTTTCCTTTTCACTGAAATAATACCCGTCTATTGTCTTAGTTTGTCTTAATACAGCTTCTTCAAGATTTCCTTCCAGTAGATGAAAGGTATAATATTTAGCTTCATCGCCGTTATACATTTTTGTAAAATCTCTGACAACAGCCGGCGGAAAATCCCTGTCCAAATACAAATCCGTGTCATAGGAATTATTATTCAGATATTCTGCATATGTGGCATTGTCAATAAAATATAATCTGGCATAAAACCCGATATATCCTGACGAGCTATTAAACCTGGAATTAAAAAAGCTTTCTTCAAAAAAACGCTTGCAATAACTGACATACTCCTTGCTGAGGCTATTGACCGGAACTTCGATTTTTTTCTGGTCTAAGTGGGCATAACAGCTGTCTTTAACTCCTTTTACCCCGGATAATTCTTCAAACAACTCTTCTAATGAGCACTTTTCCCCCAAATCCGGTGTAAAGGTATAAACAATATCATATTCCAAATCATCTACAACAGAATCCGCACCCTTTGTAAGATATGCACAAAAGCTGCTGGCCGATATGAATAAAACCACACTCATAAAAAGAGAGATTACCGTAGCCCGATACTTTTTCCTATTGCGTTTAAAATTTTTCCTAGCAATCATGCCTTCAAATCCAAACAGTTTATAGGTAAGCTTTGAGGTTTTGACCGATCTCACCTTAATTTTAATGTCTCTTGTTTGCCTTATGGCATCAATGGCCGATACCCTTACAGCACGTCTTGCAGGAATGAATGCCGATATCAATACAGTAATAAGACCAACCAATGCCGCCGCTGCAACAGCTGCTTTTGAAACATATAAATCCAGCACTGCATCGGTGTTATACTGTAAAAAAGACATAAACATGTTTTTTGTAAGTTCCAATGTCACCCCTATCCCGGCAATTCCCGCCAATATGCCCAACGGTATACCGATAACACTCAGGAAAAACGCCTCAAACAACACACTTCTCAGTAGCTGCCGTTTGGTGGCACCGATAGAGGATAAAAGTCCAAACTGCTTTGTGCGTTCACTTACAGATATGGAAAAAGCATTGTATATCAATAAAATTGAACCGAACATTATCAGGAAAATTAAAACTCCGGCAAGCCCGTATAATACTGCATTATATCCGGTATCATCCGAAACACCGTTAAAAATAAGATAATCTCTGTTGGTTCTTCTTTCGTTTTGAGGGAATCGGGTATCCAGATAATTATAGATGTTTTTAACTTTCTTTACTTTGATATAAACATCATAATTGTCTGCACCGGTATTGTCCGAAACAGTCAAAGCAGTATATCCGGGACCGACGTATGGCTCAAAGCTCGGGCGTTCATAGAATCCGACCACGGTAAAGGTACGCTGCTCCCTTATTACCAATTCTTCCGTTTCTTTTATTCCACCGTTTTCACCATTCCGATAGCCGCTATCCTGATTAAGCTCAAATCCATCCGAAATCCGGCTTCCTATATCAAGAACCAGTACATCGCCGATGGAATGCTTCACACCGCCGTTGGTTTCAAGGTGCTGAGGTAAAATTATCTCCGCGGTGTTCTCCGGCATTCTCCCCTCAATTAAATTAACGGGCATTACGTCCTTAAAGCTATTGTCCATTCCTGCGATAAACAGATACGGCATATAATCATTTCGGGATTCTTCCAACATCGCATAACCGATATTTTGCATCCATGTATAGGATTTTACATCGGGATCTTCATCTAATTTATCAATTTGTGCTTTTTTTATATAATGCACCGCACCGTGCCAGTCCCCATCCTGGGCAATAACCACATCTAGTAAAAAATCCTGCAGGCTTGATACAGAAGTAGTTACTGCGGTAAGCATTGATGCGGATAAAATAATCCCTATGATGGTTACAAGGGTTCTTATTTTATTTCTTTTGAGCATTTGAAGGGTTACCTTATAAAAGATGTTCATCTGCGTATCACCTCATCACGAGTGATTTTCCCGTCTTCAATGGCAATAATCCGCTGTGCCTGAAGAGCAATGTTCTCGTCATGGGTAATGACAATCAAGGTTTGATTGTATTTTTTATTGGATAGCTTCAAAAGCTCAACAATTTCCTGGCTGTTCTTTGAATCAAGATTCCCCGTGGGCTCGTCCGCAAGCACAACTGCAGGGGCATTCATTAATGCCCGGCCTATAGATACCCTCTGTTGCTGTCCCCCGGAGAGCTGATTGGGCAAATGATTCTCTCTGCCCTTAAGATTCAATGTAGTAAGCAGTTCTTCCAGACGCTCTTTATTTACTTTTCTTCCATCCATAAGTACAGGAAGTGTAATGTTTTCCGTTACATTCAAAACAGGAATCAGGTTATAAAACTGATATATAAGCCCTACCTGCCTCCGTCTGAAAATTGCCAGTTTTTCATCACTCTGGGCATAAACATCCTGTCCGTCCATATACACCTTGCCCGAGGTGGGCTTATCCACCCCGCCCAAAATATGCAAAAGCGTGGACTTGCCTGAGCCCGAAGGCCCAATAACCGCTATAAACTCACCTTTTTGCACCGAGAAGGAAACACCGTCTAATGCCCTGACCTCATTTTCTCCCCTGCCATAGATTTTTGTCAGGTTCTCAACCCTCAATAGTTCCATAATAATTTTCATCCCCCATTTTTAGTCTATGTCATAATTATATTCTTTTGAGGTGACATGACAGTGACTTTAAAATTACAAAAACGTCACCTGATAAAGTATAAACAACAAAAGCTCCGGGGGCATCATTTAATGCACAAGATACAAGAAAGCTTAGAATACTTTTAAGCTTCTCCTTTGTAAAACCTTACTGTAAATCTTGCACCCCCGCCACTGTTGTTTCCTGCTTTAATCGTGCCGTTTTGACTGGTTATTATCATCCGAGCCAAAGCAAGTCCTATGCCGAAACTCTGGTCACTGCTATTTTTCCCTTTGTAAAATCTCTCGAAAAGGTGCGGCAAATCCTCTTTATCTATTCCTGGTCCATTGTCGCTAATAACAATCTCAGTATAGATAGGGTTTTCACTGGCTTCTACGACTATTTTTCCACCCCTTTGAATATGTTCCATACAGTTTTTCAATATGTTTCCAATAGCCTCAACTGACCACGCAAAGTCGCCCTCATAGGCTTCGTCACCCTTCATTTGAATTTCAATTTGCTGTTCCCTAAGCTCCATTGGTACGGCAATTGGTACAATAGACTGCTCGATTAATTCCGCAACCGAAAGGGTTTTTCGTTGAAATTTAACCGTCCCTGTATCAAGCCTGGACATTTTAAGAAGTGCCGATATAAGCCAGTCTATACGGATAAGCAATGTTTCAAGCTCCCTTACGATTTCTTGCCTTCGTTCTTCATGAAGATTTCTTTTGGATAAAAGGGAGAGCAATATATTTATTGATGTAAGGGGAGTTCTAATCTGATGGGATATATCAGCGATGGAATCCGCAAGATAAGCCTTATCCCTTTGTAGGGCTCCGTTTTGCTCCCGCAAGCGTATTGTAAGCTTTTGTACCTCTGTACTCAAAATTGCAAGTTCCCCTTCAGAGTATTCGTCCAAACTGATAGAATCCTTTCCGTGCAAAATACTGTCAATTTGGCGGCTCAGCCCTGAGATTTTTGAGTACCTCCGGTATGTTATAATAAAATGAATCAAACTAAATAACAGGCATACTGCCAAAGTATAGATTCCGGTTTTATAATCGAAAACAAACCCTAAACCCGCTGAAATCAACGTCAGAAGTAAAAAGATAAAAAAGCTTGTTTTTATTTCGGGATTTCTGAAAAAACTCACCCTATTCACCAACCTTATATCCAAGCCCGCGGATGGTTTTTATAATGGTTGGATTTTGCGGATCATCCTCAATTTTATCCCGCAAGCGTTTTATGTATACCGTAAGAGTATTGTCATTTACAAATTCGCCTGCAATGCTCCATATCTCCTCTAAAAGCCTGTTTCGCGACAAAACAGCCCCCTTATTGTTTAAGAAAACAAGCAACAGCCTATACTCAAGAGCCGAAAGAAAAACCTCTTTACCGTTTTTTGTGACGATACCTTTAACCGTATCCACGCTAATATTATCAAGCTCTATTACTGATCCGGTTTTCCCCCTTCTTCTAAGGACATTGCGGATTCGGGATAAAAGCTCCCTCGGACGAAAGGGCTTTCCTATATAGTCATCTGCTCCCATATCAAGCCCGGTAACAACACTGTATTCATCATCAGAAGCCGTCAAAAAAATAACCGGAGTATCAGTGTTTGCTTTAACTGCCGCACAAACGGCAAAGCCATTGCCGTCACATAGGGAAATGTCTAAAAGAACCAAATCATATTTGGTCAAACTAATCTTTTCAATTGCATCGGCCTGACCATTGACTGAATCTATTTCAAACCCCTCATTACACAAATATTCAGTTAAATTGGTCACAATGCTTTTGTCGTCTTCAACAACAAGAATCTTCGGCATACCTTTTATCTCCAGTCAATATCCTATTGCAAAATAGATTTATGCTTTCATTATTATGAATACAATACCATTTAAGAAATTAAGTTCTTGAAAAAATTGTAACAATAAATATTAGCAAAAATATTATAGCATTTTTCTTTAATATTTTCCACCTCTAGCCTCTCACCGGGATATATTAAATAAATGTTGAAGAAAAATATATGCCCCTCTCGCCGCCGTTTAAATCCCCTACCACTTCTGCAGAGGCGTTAGGTATCGGTAACGTTCTGCTTAATATTCTCTGATGGAGAGTTTATTTCTAAATGACAACTAATTTAATCCCGCTAATTAAAAATGCACCCCTTTTATGGAATGCATTTTTTATACCCGGATATGTACTGTCAAATCATTTAATCCCAACTGAATTTAACAGTATCAGCCTTTGGTACTTAGGTTTTGTTCTTTTTCCTTTACTATTTGCAATCGAATCCGCCGAATCCTCCACAGAACAATATTAAGAACACAAGAATAAAGAATAGTATTTCGCTGTTACACCCAAAAAAACCTACTCCTCTTTCATCTTCCATATCATTTACCTCCTAATAAATTATAACTATAATATAATTCATTAGTATACTATTCATTTCCATGTTCAAAGGTTACTGTGTTTCTTTTTCTATTATCAAAATTTTGATACTTTATCTTCTTTAATTTATTTCCTGGGATTTTTTCTTCAGATCCTGGGACAGATTTAAAAGGTTTGTAGTTTGTTCTAAAAGTGATTCCTGACATATCATCTGTTCGTTCATTGCTTCACTCACATCAGAAATGTCCTGTATGTTAGATTCCGAACTGGTGCTTATGTATTCTATTGTAGAAACAATTTCCTGGACAAAGTTGTTAATGTTTGTAAAAACACGCTGTATATGCGACATATGGCGGGTTACTTCATTTAAAAAGACTATGTTTTTATCAAAACTATCTGTAATGTTTTGCACTGAATCTTCACTACTCTCCACTACTTCACCCAATTTTAATACTACTTGGTTGGTGTCATAAATTTTATTGATAAGGTTTTTAATTATAAATTCAATATTGCCGGACAATTCCTTCGTTTTTGCCGCAAGGGTTCTTTCTTCTTCGGACAGTAAATGAAAGGATCTTCCCTCGGCACCTAATCTGGCTGACTCTATAGCTGAATTGAGAGCAATTAACTTCGTCTGCTCTGAAATTTCCTTAATTTTCTTTGTAAACCTTGTTATCTCGCTCGATGTAGAAATAAGCTCCTTTGATTTTTCACTTATTTCAACCATCGCAGCTCTAACATTCCGGGACATATCATTCAATAATCCAACAGCCTTTCTATTGTCTTCACTTATATCTCTTGACTTGGCAACCACGCTATCCACATTTTTCATTGTATCGTTTGCTTTATTTATCTCATTTTGAGTGGATAACACCTTTTGCTTTCCGCCTTCTACGATAATCCCTTGTTGTTCACTTTTTTCCCTTACCATTTCTAAAATAGCATTGGTTTGCTCTATGGATGCGTATGTCTGCTGAATCTTGGATGATACATTTGAAGAAACATCAACTGTAATATCCGAAGCATCTTTAATACTTATAATAAGGCTATTCAAGTTTTTTATCATCTTGGCAAAACCTCTGCTGAGCTTGCCTATTTCATCTTTTCTTTCATCGGCTATATAATCAATAGATATATTTCCACTACCGACTTCTTCCATTCTTTTAACCAGAACTTTAATATTCCTAGTTATATCCCTATTTACAAACCATGTAAAGAGTATTCCCAATATTAAACATATTATGCCGATTATAATGGCTTGGAATGCAACTTTTCCAATATTTTCCGTGATTTTGTCCACCTCTGTAACAGTTACAACAGTCCATCCTAGCTTTGAGCCCTTAATTACATCTATGTTTGAAAAGGTTACAAGCATATCCTTTCCATATAGTTCATCGATGAAGGCACCGTCTTTTTGTGATTTAATTATCTTTATCATGTCTTCGTTTATGTATGACAGTTCTTCTTTATTCTCCTGGCTTATGCTATTTATAGAAAATCCGAAATGACCATGTTGTTTTGGATTTACTATTATATTGCCATCGTTACCAATAATATAAATACTCCCATCATAACTCATATTTATATTCTCAATTATGCTGGCTAAATTGTTATAGTTGAGGTAAAAGAATAGTCTTCCCTGACTTTTAAGGCTCGTGCTTGAAAAAATACCTTTTGCCAGCGTAACAACATATCCACCCATTCCGGTAGAATCCTGTAATATGTTTAGATCCTGTACATACGGATCATACCACTTCGAATTTTCCTTGCTTTCAAAAAAGGATTGGATACTTCCAACCTTGCTGATATCTACATTGGTATTTACTCCCTGTTGTCCCGAAATAGAATTAGAATAAGCGTTGGAAACTAATAGAACAGCATTTATTTTTTCATTATATTTATTTGCATATTCTGTTAATGTCACCTTAATCCGACTGTCGTGTCTGCTTTTTCAAGTTCATCCTGTGCATTGTCCATATTGGATACCATCTCTGCTATTTGATCATCCCTGCTAAGATCCATTGCCAACTGATCAAGTTCCTCAAGCAGCATCTGCATGTTTAATGAGGTCTGCCTGGTTACCTGCAATGTAGCTTCTTCGACCTCTTCAAGCAGTATATCCGTAACAACGTTAAAAGAATGTAATATAGAACCAGATAATGACACTATCATTATCACACTAATAATCACATTAAGCTTAATACTTATACTTATATTCTTTAAACTGATTTTATTGAAGAACCTTTTTAATTGAAAGTCCATCTTAATCAATCACACCTATCTCTTTTAGTTTAAAAGCATAACGAAACTGCTAATTAGAAATGCAATAACATGCAGCAATTTTAGCTATATATATATATTACCATGCCTAAGACCCCAATAAACAAAACAATGTACTTCTTTTGAATTAATGTGTTGCATAAGAAAGGAAACATCAATATATTGTGCAAACACGATATCGAATATCAGACAAAAAAACAGTTATTATAGTATTTCTATTTAGTTTTATTATATCATATAAAACCACTTATGTTAATAACAATAATTACCTGTTGATTTTAGTGCTGCTTTATTAAGTATTTTTCACCCCCCTAATCGGGTGTTTGACAGTTGAATAAAGAAAAAATCCCCAAAAGCCTAGCTACAGGCTTATTTTTTTGTCAAATTTAATATTTTAATATTGCACAATGTGTCACAATGTGATAAAATTAATGTATCATAAGCAAAGGTGATGA
>JAAYTO010000015.1 GCA_012523755.1 Clostridium sp.
ATCCAACTCCCACACCAAGGCCGACTCCCACTAGGACACCGGACAACACCAAAAGAAACGCCTTTTCCACATTGGAAGCAGAGGATTTCAGTGACCTTGGCTCATCAACCATTGAAATCATCGGCACTAGTGGCGGCGGCAGCGGTATCGGATATATCGAGAACGGAGACTATGTGGTATACAACAATGTGGACTTCGGAAACGGTGCCACTTCCTTTAAGGCATTGGTTGCATCCGGAGCAGATACAACTACTAACATCCAGTTAAGAGCCGGAAGTCCTACTGGTACACTTTTAGGCACTCTTGCAATAAAATCCACAGGAGGGTGGAACACCTATATGGAACAGAGTTGCAACGTAAATAATATTACGGGGGTAAACGACTTATACTTAGTGTTTACAGGTCCTGTCAATATTGATTCCTTCACATTTACTTCCGGCGGAGGCAATAATACACCAGAACCAACGCACAATCCCAGTAGTTTAGGAGATTTAAACGGCGATGGAAGTATAGATTCCACTGACCTTTCATTGCTCAAAAGGCATATTCTTAATAAAAATAAACTTACGGGAACGAATCTTGCCAATGCCGATGTAAACAGTGACAACAGTGTAGATTCTACTGACCTTACATTGGTCAAAAGATATATACTTCGTAAAATTTCTACCTTCCCCGGTCAATCACAAACTAGTAAACCAACAGAAAAGCCCACCCCAACCCCAAATGTAACCAGTAAACCGACAGTAAACCCAAACGCCAAGCTTGTAGCACTAACCTTTGATGACGGACCGGACAACCGTCTTACAGGAAGGGTTCTGGATAAACTTGATAAATATGGTGTTAAGGCAACCTTCATGATGGTTGGGCAAAGAATTAACGATTCTACAGCTGCCACTGTGAAAAGAGTTATTGATTCAGGTCATGAAATCGGAAATCATTCGTGGGGATATTCAGGTATGGGCTACATGAGTACGCAAGATATCAAAAAATCCATTAGCGATACCAATGCCGCTATTTTAAAATATTCGGGAACAACACCTAAGTTTTTCCGTCCACCAAACCTTGAAACCAGCAGCAACTTGTTCAATGCCGTTGATTTGACCTTTGTAGGCGGTCTTACAGCAAATGACTGGATTCAATCAACAACTGCCGAACAAAGGGCAGCTGCAATTTTAAATGGCGTAAGGGACGGCACAATAATTTTGCTGCACGATGTTCAGCCTGAACCGCATCCGACACCAGAAGCTCTGGATATCATTATCCCTGCACTAAAGAATCAGGGCTATGAATTTGTAACCTTAAGTGAATTGTTCCAATTAAAGGGCGTACAGTTGAATCCTTCAGACAACAGGATGTATAATTCAGTACCCTAACCCTAATATAAAACGCGTTTTAATCTCTTAATTCTTTATATACCTTTTAAAAGCGTAAAAAGGGAGATTCTTTCTCCCTTTTTACCTTTGTACAGGCGGAATCTCTGTATCAGCATTCCCCCTGTTTAATAATCGTCAATAATGTTTTAATATGCATCCTTTGACCTTAAACCTTTTGCCGGCACCCCTGATAGCTGTTTCTCTCCCTTAATACCCGGTCAATTTCCGACAACACCTTGAGTTTGTCCAATGTCCACAAGGGTGCTTCTAAAAGCCTTTTTACTCCATCCCCTGTAACCCGATGTACCACTATTTCAGGAGGCAGGATTTCCAGAGCATCAGCAATAATATTTACGTATTCATCCAAAGTAAGCACACTAAAAGGATTGGAACAATAATACTCATAAAGGTCAGTGTCCTTTTGGATATACAGCATATGAAATTTAACGCCCCATACACCAAGCTTTGCGACTAATCTAACTGTGTCAAGAATATCCTCCCTGCTTTCGCCCGGCAAACCTATAATCATATGTACCACCACACGGATATTTCTTTCCTTTAGCTTTGCGACCGCTTCGGAAAAGCACGAAAGGTCATAACCTCTTCTTATAAATGCGGCTGAACCCGGGTGAATGGTCTGCAGTCCCAGTTCTATCCACATAAAAGTCTTTCCGGCAATCTCTTCAAGCAGCGATAAAACATCATCCGGCAAGCAATCGGGTCTTGTAGCAACTGCCAATCCAACTACATCCTTGCAGGACAATACATCTTCATACCGGGTTCTAAGCCTGTCTAAAGGAGCATAAGTATTGGTATAGCTCTGGAAATATGCAATATACTTGCCGTCAGGCCATTTTGAAGACAACAGCTGTTTCTGCTGTTCAACCTGCTCAGCAATGCTCACATCCCTTGTTCCCGCAAAATCGCCCGAACCCTTTTCGCCGCAAAAAATACACCCTCTTGTGCCTATGCGTCCATCCCTGTTGGGACATGTAAACCCTCCATCTAAGGAAAGCTTTATAACCTTCTGTCCGAAGGTTTGCTTAAGTTCATAATCTAAAGTGTGATACCGCTTATCATACCATTTCATCTATTAATCACCCCATGCGTTGGCAATGGTCATACCTTTCACAAAATTAATTTATTTTCCTGACTCAACTTATTATATCAAAAAACACAGGTATTAACAGGCGGCTACAACTTGCTTCACAATGTTTCTTCCATATTTTATTTCACCTAAACCCATACCGTCCTTTCAACAGCTTTCTTGACCATTTATAAAATGTGTAAAAAAAACCATCACGAATTCATTTTTAACATAGAGGACAAACTTATTATGTTAGGAGGTTTTAAACATGAAAGAAATGGTTAAGGAAGTTGATAAAAAAATTAATGTTAAAAAAGAAATTGATACACTGGTTAAAAAAGCGAGTATAGCTCTAGACAGGTTTATAGAGCTTGACCAGTCCCAGGTTGACAATATAGTGAAAGAAATGGCTATGGCAGGTCTGGATGAGCACATGAGTCTTGCAAGAATGGCCGTTGAAGAAACCGGAAGAGGAGTTTACGAAGATAAAACCATAAAAAATATTTTTGCAACAGAGTATGTTTACAACAGCATCAAATATGATAAAACCGTCGGAATAATTAATGAGAATGAGTTTGAAGACTATGTCGAAGTGGCGGAACCGGTTGGGGTTGTTGCGGCTGTTACGCCGGTCACTAACCCCACATCTACTGCCATGTTTAAATCCATAATCTCCATGAAGACGAGAAACCCCATTATTTTCGCATTCCATCCGTCGGCACAAAAGTGCAGTGCAGAAGCTGCGAGAATCTTAAGGGATGCCGCCATTGAAGCAGGTGCCCCGGAAGATTGCATACAGTGGATTGAACAGCCTTCTATTGAGGCAACCCAAGCACTTATGCATCATCCAGGCGTTGCCATGGTTCTTGCCACCGGTGGTGCCAAAATGGTAAAGGCAGCCTACAGCACCGGAAAGCCTGCTCTTGGAGTGGGTCCCGGAAATGTTCCGTGTTATATTGAAAAGAGCGTGGATGTAAAAAGAGCTGCTACCGACCTCATTATGTCAAAGACCTTTGACAATGGAATGATATGTGCATCGGAGCAAGCCGTAATAGTTGACAAAAACATCAGTAAAGAGTTCGAAGATTTCATGAAGGAAAACAAGTGCTACTTCTTAAACGAAGAAGAAATAAAAAAGCTTGAGAAAATTGCAATTGATGAAGCTAAATGTGCAATGAGTCCGGCGGTTGTAGGGCAATCAGCTTATAAGATAGCAAAATTGGCAGGCTTTGATGTCCCGGAGGACACAAAGATATTAATTGCAAAATTAAACGGTGTAGGACCAGAGTATCCATTGTCCCGTGAAAAGCTGAGTCCTATTTTGGCATATTATAATTCTGACGGATGGGAGCATGGAATAAGGATTGCCGAAGAAATGGTGGAATTCGGAGGTCTTGGGCATTCTGCGGTAATTCATTCTAAAAACCAGAGGGTAATTGACGAGTTTTCAAGGAGAATCAAGGCAGGAAGAGTTATTATTAATTCCCCGTCCACCCACGGAGCAATAGGGGATATATACAACACAAACATGCCATCTCTCACTTTAGGCTGCGGCTCTTATGGGAAAAACTCAACTACAGCCAATGTTTCTGCTGTAAACCTGATAAACAGGAAGAGAGTCGCAAGGAGGAGGGTAAATATGCAGTGGTTTAAAATCCCCGAAAAGATTTATTTTCAGTTCGGTGCCACTCAATACCTTGAAAAAATGCCCAACATTTCAAAAGCCTTTATAGTTACCGACCCTTATATGGTTAAACTGGGTTATGTCGACAGGGTATTGTACTTTTTAAGGAAAAGACAACAATATGTGCATTGCGAGATATTCACCGAGGTTGAAACTGATCCTTCCCTAGACACGGTAATGAGAGGCTATGAGCTTATGAACAAGTTCAAACCCGACGCTATAATAGCACTGGGCGGAGGCTCCGCAATCGATGCCGCTAAGGGAATGTGGCTCTACTATGAAGAACCGGAAACAGATTTTGCTTCATTAAGGCTTAAATTTATGGATATAAGAAAAAGGGTCTTTAAGTTTCCGAGGCTTGGGAAAAAAGCTAAATTTGTGGCAATTCCCACAACATCGGGCACCGGTTCCGAGGTAACGTCCTTTGCAGTTATCAGCGATAAAGTCAATAGCACCAAATACCCCCTTGCAGACTACGAGCTAACCCCGGATGTTGCCATAATTGATCCGGAATTTGTAATGACCGTTCCGCCTTCAGTAACCGCAGACACGGGAATGGATGTCCTGACTCACGCTATCGAGGCATATGTATCGGTACTGGCATCGGATTTTACCGATGGTCTTGCAATGAAAGCCATTCAACTGGTTTTTGAGTATCTTCCTCAAGCATACAAAAATAGCAGCAATGAACTTGCAAGAGAAAAAATGCACAATGCCTCATGCATTGCAGGTATGGCCTTTACAAACGCGTTTCTGGGAATAAACCATAGCCTTGCACACAAGCTGGGCGGCGAATTCCATATACCTCACGGAAGGGCAAACGCAATACTATTGCCCCATATTATAGAATACAATGCCTCAAAACCCAGTAAGTTTGTTTCCTTCCCAAAATATGAGACATTTATTGCCGATAAGAGATATGCAGAAATTGCAAAAGCTTTGGGACTTCCCGCTTCGACTATAGAAGAAGGTGTTAAAAACCTTATCAAAGCAGTAAGGGATTTAATGAAAGAGCTGAATATTCCAATGACCATCGCCGAATGCAAAATTGATAAAAAAAGGTTTATGGCTAAAGTCCCGGAACTTGCAGACAAGGCCTTTGAAGACCAGTGCACCAATGCCAACCCCCGGCTGCCGTTGGTTAAAGAGCTTGAAGAGATATACATTAAAGCCTATGGAGAGTAGAAATGATAAAGTGAAGAAAAAATTCCTTCTTGGCTTTTATTTTTTCCAATTCCAGCCAAGAAGGAATTCAATTATTCGTAGAATTTGTTACATCCTTGTATTTAAAACTACTTACTCAGCAGTTATTGCAGTATAAAGGATATCATCAATTATAGTCTCTAAAGTTTCCTTTTCAACTTTAATCTGATCATTTAAACTTTTTTCTTGCTTCATCAGCTCATCAACAGCTTCCTTATCAACGGGCTTAGCTTCTCTTAATTCTTTTAGCTCTGCTTTTACTGCTTCTTTCTCTTCTTCTAAAGCAATAATCTTTTCTGCAAATAATTCTTGTTGTTCTTCTATCTGCATTACAACACTTATGCCATACTCTGCAATCAATTTAATTCTGTCAATTTGATTTTTCAATGCATCTCTTTTAGCTTTCAGCTGGTCACGTAATGCTTTTTCTTCTTCTTTTAATGCAGCAATTGCTTCTTCATCTACTTCTTCTGCTGCCTTCAAAGCTGCTATTTCAGCTTTTATAGCTTCTATTTCTCCCTTTATTTCTGCTTCTGATGCTTTAAATTCAGCTTCTGCTGCTTCTATCTGATTTGCAGTCTCTTCCCCGTACTCTGCAACTAATTTTATTCTTTTAACCAACTTATGTAATGCATCTCTTTTAACTTTCAACTCATCGTGTAATACTTTTTCCTGTTCTTTTAATGCAGCAATTGCTTCCTCGTCTACTTCTTCTGCCGCCTTCAAAGCTGCTATTTCAGCTTTTATAGCTTCTATTTCTCCCTTTATTTCAGCTTCTGCTGCTTTAAATTCAGCTTCTGCAGCTTCCATCTGAGCTACAGCCTCTTCCCCATACTTAGCAACCTTTTTTATTCTTTCAATTAACTTATGTAATTCATCTCTTTTAACTTTTATCTCGTCATGCAATGCTTTTTCTTCTTCTTTTAATGTAGCAATTGCTTCCTCATCTACTTCTTCTGCCGCCTTTAAAGCTGCTATTTCAGCTTTTATAGCTTCTATTTCTCCCTTTATTTCAGCTTCTGCTGCTTTAAATTCAGCTTCTGCAGCTTCCATCTGATCTGCAGCCTCTTCCCCATATTTAACAACCATTTTTACTCTTTCAACCAACTTGTGCATTTCATCTCTTTTAGCTTTTATCTCGTCGTGCAATGCTTTTTCTTCTTCTTTTAATGCAGCAACTGCTTCTTCATCCACCGGTTTTACTTTTCTTAATTCTTTTATTTCTTCATGTATGGCTTTACGATTTTCTTCTAAATCGGCAATTTCAGCCTCAACCGCTGCTTTAACCTTTTCTACTTCTTTCTTTTCAATAAGAGATTCAACATATTTAGGATGAATAACCTCGCCTATTGGTTTGTTGTAAATCTCCTTTGGAGCCGGACCCTTTGAAGCAAAAACACTTGTTGAAACAGAAAATAATAACGCTGCTGACAATACCAAACTTGCAATTCTCTTCATACCACATTCTCCTTTACTTTTTTATTTTTTTATTTTTATTTTATAAGCTATACAAAAATCATAACTCTCTCCTGTTTTTATATAGCTTATATTCGTAGATTTGTATTAATATATTGCTAAATATGGTATCATATTTGTAAGTGCAAAATACTGAATAATTGCTCTCGTCTAAGTTTTTCGATAACAGGTTATTTTTTTGTTCGGTCTGTTTTTTGTCTCTTAAGTTTCTCTAATTTTGTAAGCTTGAATTTTTCCTTATGAGTTTGCACAATAAAAACCGTATATCAGCTTTATTTTTGTATTTTATTATCCCGCTCCGAATTAAAACAGATACTATATACGAATCTACTATATTAGGGAGGGAATATTCATTGATAAGTTTCAGATCATATAATTTACTGCGACGTAAAAAAGACTCTTTCATAGAAATCATAAGACGAATCAAGGCTGGCGACACTATATTGAGAAACAAGTTTATTGATGACTTTAGACCCTTTATTTTAAAATGTGTATCCCAATTAGCAGGAAAAAAAAATAATTTGACTCAAAGCGATGAATACAGTATTGCTCTCATAGCCTTTAACGAAGCTATTGAGTCCTATAATTTAGATAAAAAGACTATGTTTGTCACTTTCGCGAAGCAGGTAATAAAAAGACGGCTTATAGATTATTTAAGAAGTACAAAAAAGAACAATGTCACTGTACCTTTTTCCTATTTCAATGATTATAATAACGGCTTTAATGATTATAATACCAATAGCTTCGAAGAAAAGTATTTATATGATAAAAATTCAGACCATAGCATTGATTTTGAAACTAAAGAGGAAATTAACAATCTAGAGCTAAAAATATGTGAATATAAAATGACCATTGAAGACTTGATTGAGTGTTCTCCAAAACATCGCGATACTATTATTCTGTGTCTCAATGTAGCAAATATTATTATAGAGAATGAAGCACTGTATCAAACATTCATAGAAAAAAAAACTCTTCCATATAAAGAATTGATCACGCATGTTAATCTATGTCGCAGAACCCTTGAAAAAAACAGAAAATTTATTATCGCTATGGTTTTTATACTTAAAAGTGACCTTGAGGTATTGAAAAAATACATATATGATACAATAGGACGGTGAAGTATTGTGAAACAAATAGGTACCATTTTAAAATTCAAGAAGAACCTAGCCATTATTATGACTAGAGATTGTAAAATTGTTTCTATAATGAGGCAGCCAGGTATGTGCGTAGGATTAGAAATATTGTTTAACAAAAATGAAATTATAAATAAAAAGAACAAGCTTGCTTTTTCTTCTCGAATTGTTGCAGGAGTTGCTGCAATATTTATAATTATGCTTATTCTTTTTAATCCATTTAATAATAGCGGCAGTGGCGTATACGCTTATGTTGCTATAGATTCCAATACCAGTATAGAATTCGAATTGGATAAAAATAACAAAATACTCAAGGTAAATTACTATAATGATGATACAAATGCCTTATTAAAAGAATTGGACTTAAAAAACCAATCTGTTGATTTTGCAATAAAGGAAGTAATTAAAAAATTAAATTTAAATGAGTCAACTGTTTTGATATCTGCATGTTTGAAAGAACAAAACAACACAAAATTCATTGTTCCGGTAAAGAATGAGCCTGAAGAATTCAACAAATTAATTGATATTTGTAAAAGTGCTGTTGAAGCTAATATTAGCGAAAATGTACAGTCGAAGGTGGTAGGAGTTTCCTATGACTACAAAAAACTGGCGGACAGGAATAAAATTTCTATAGGGAGAAGTGTTGTCTATGAAAAGGCTAAAGAGCAAGGCATTGATCTCGATATCGAAGACATAAAAACCAAAAGTATTGGAGAAACTTTGGAAAAGGTCAAAATTGACGATGTGGGTGTTGTACATGATATGAAAAAAGCTGAATCAAAAAAGCCTGCTCCGAAACCTAAAGGAAAAAATTCTCCGAAAGAGAAATTGGTTTCGGAAGAGAAAAAAGATCCAAAAGCTAAAGTTGAACCGATAGATAAACTCCAAGAAAAGTCAAGTCCGGAGCCAAAAAATAAAGCTGAAGAAAAATCCGTACCGAAACCAAAGGAAAATCTTAAAGAAAAACCGAAGGATGATTCCGAAGCAAAACCTGACGTTGAACCTAAGGAGACTCCCAAAAAAACCCCGAAGGATGATTCCGAAGCAAAATCTGACGTTGAGCCTAAGGAGACTCCTAAAAAGAACCCGAAGGATGATTCCAAAGGAAAATCTGGCATTGGACCTAAAGAGACTCCCAAAGAGAACCTGAAGGATGATTCCGAAGAAATGGCTGATATTGAACCTAAGGAGAATTCCAAAGAGAACCTGAAGGATGATTCCGAAGAAATGACTGATATTGAACCTAAGGAGAATTCCAAAGAGAATTCGAAGGATGATTCCGAAGCAAAATCTGACACTGAAACTAAGGAGAATTCCAAAGAGAATTCGAAGGATGATTCCAAAGGAAAATCTGGCACTGAATTAAACGATAGTACCAAAGAGAATTCTGAGGATATTACCAAAGGAAAGTCAGACACTGAATTAAACAATAGTGCCAAAGACAATCCCAAGGATATTGCCGAAGGAATGGCTGACACTGAATTAAGCAATAGTACCGAAGAAAAGTCAGACGGCTGAATTAAAGTAAAATCCCAAAAAACAGTATTGGGACTAAAAAATAAATCTGAATTTGAAAAAGCAGGCTTTAATTGGCCTGCTTTTCAATTTCCATCATACTGCCCTTTCCTCACTCATCCTCAAGAATCGCAATGATACCTTTTTCCGCGATGATTATTTTTCCAAAAAGCATGCTAGGACTTCCTCCACAAACCTATCCCGTTCGTTAATCCACGGGCTGTGGGCAGAATGCTCAAACCACACAATCTTATTATCGGGTGCATCCAGTATCCACTCGTATTCCTCTGCGAGCACGGTGGGAGCGTTGACATCATACCGTCCCAGGAAGAAGTAGACAGGTACATCCAGTTTAGTATAATCCCTTCTCAAGTCGATATCATAAAAACTGCTGATACAATAGCAATCATTCATCTTCAGTAAAACAAAGAACCGTCCCCTGTTCTATGCTTTTACAATTAAATATACTATAATAAAATATATACCTTGACAGACATAGTAACTCAGGATAAAATATAGGTAAGAGAAATAAGTATAGAAAGGAGATACATATGTCTATTACGTCTGACCTGCTTCGCGGACACACAGATACAATTATTCTCAGACGACTATTGCATCAAGACAGTTATGGCTACGAGATTAATAAGTACATCCAAGAAAAGACAAACGGTATGTATGAGCTTAAAGAAGCAACTCTATATTCAGCTTTTCGAAGATTAGAAGAAAGCGGATGGATATCGTCATACTGGGGAGATGAGACTACAGGTGCAAGACGACGGTATTATACTATTACCGCTTCAGGAATTCAAGCATACAAGCAAAACATTAAAGACTGGGAACAGGCGAAATTTCTGATTGATACACTTATTAAGGAGGATGGACAATGAAAGAAAAAATCATAAACCATTTAGAGACCATTTTTGAGGACGCACCTACAACAAAGGCGGCACATGAGCTAAAGGAAGAACTATTATCGAATAGCCTGAGCAAGTACGATGACTTGATTAGTGGAGGCGAAAATCCAGAAGCCGCTTATAAAGTAGTTATCTCCGGCATTGGCGATGTTTCGAGTTTGATTGAACAATTGAATAACAAGAGTCAGATGGATCCGAAGTTGATTGAGAAAAGCAAGATGAGAAGTGCAGTTCTTGTGTCTATTGCAGTAATGTTGTTCATTTTGTCAATTATCCCTTTGATTGTCGCTTCGGAGAATCCCGGCTATGAGACACTGGGACTCGCCGGACTGCTGCTTATGGCCTCGCTTGGCGTAGCATTATTGGTATTTAACAACATGACAAAGCCGGAATACTTAAAAAAGGAAGAGACTGTCGTTGAGGATTTTAAGCAATGGCAAGCGGAAAAAACTCAGAAAAAGACTTTTCGAGCCGCAGTATCCACTTTAATTTGGACAATTACAATTGCCGCTTATTTTGTAATCAGTTTCCTTTCTAATTTCTGGCATATAACTTGGGTTATATTCCTTATCGCCGCTGCACTTGAAGCATTTATCACCTTAATGATAAGCATGAGATCGGGGGGAAAAGGATGAAGATGTTTCAGATAACAGCACTGGTAATTCTTGGCATCATTATCGTTCTTCTAAGCGGATTTCTTATCGCTGGACTTCTTGGTTATATCGATTCGGATTTTTTCAAATACACAAGTAGTAGTGTCTTGATTTTCGATGAGATGTACGACGGCAGTGAAATGAAAGATATAGATACAAAGCTAAAAAGTGCAGATGTTAAGCTTATGAAATCTGAGGATCAAAGTATACGTATCGTGTATTATGGTCCAAAATCCGAATTAGATAACCCTTCGGTAAATGCTGAATATGTTGATGGCGTACTAAAAATTCGGCAAGAGTCCAGAATTCGTTTTTTTCGGTTTTTTAGTTCCGAGCGTATTGAGATTTATCTGCCACAGAAGTATCTTGGCTCAATTGAATTTGCACTTTCTTCAGGCAATCTTGAATTCATGCAAGACTTTGAATTTTCAGAAATAAATATGCAACTTTCATCCGGAAACATTAAAGCTAAGACTCTAAAGGCCGATAATATGTTTTTTTCGATGCTTTCAGGCAACATGACCTGCGAAGGTATTTATTCGGAGGACTATGAGATTAAGATGTCGTCCGGTACTTTCAAAACAGATGTCTTAACCGGCGAAGGTATATTTAAGTCGTCATCCGGCAAAGTGTCTCTTAAACACTATTTTGGCAGCGGAGAGATTAAGTTGACTTCAGGTAATCTGTATCTCGGGATTGACGAACTATGGGGAGATCTTGATATAGGATTGTCTTCAGGGAATGCAAAAGTTGAGATGTTTGGGGACACCGACGGAATCTACTGCGATTTGCGTTCCACAAGCGGAAGTATCAAAACCAACTTTAGTGATATCGACAATAAAAATCTTGGTTCGAAGCTTCAATATGCTTTTTCTAAAACAAAAGAGCATAAACTGTTTATTAAAGCGAGTTCAGGAAATGTTCGCATCGAAAAAGTCAATTAATCACAGTTTTAAAAAAACACCGTACGTTCGAAAATGACGATCGTGCGGTGTTTTTTGGAGAATTACTTACATAACCTCGGGTTTAGTGTACTCTCTGCCGAAAAGTTCAACAGAAACATTTTTCATTTTTTGTTCTTCTAACGGCTTGTCATATCTGTCTCTTTTTGCAGATACTATCTTATCTGCTACTTCCATTCCTTCAATGACTTTCCCAAACGCAGCATATTCGCCATCAAGATGTGGAGCATCTTCTACCATAATAAAGAATTGAGAACCTGCTGAGTTTCTGTCACTTGATCTTGCCATTGATAGAACTCCACGGCTGTGTTTTAAGTCGTTATTAAAACCATTTGAATTGAATTCTCCTCTAATTGAATAGCCAGGACCACCCATTCCTATTCCTTCGGGATCTCCTCCTTGTATCATAAAACCCGGTATAACTCTGTGAAAAATTATGCCATTATAAAAACCTTTATTCACAAGTGAAATGAAACTATTTACCGTATTAGGTGCGATGTCCGGATACAACTCAATTTTCATTATCCCTCCATCTACCATCTCTATTGTTACAACAGGATTCTTAAATTTATTGTTTTCCATGTGTGTAGCCTCCCTTATTTTATATAAATTTCAAGTGCCAATGGTTGGAAATTGTAGAATTGGAAGATTACAATCCCCCCCATACAACACTTGGTTTTTTTCCATCGCCTCTTCCTTGCATTATTATTTCATATTAAAACGAAAAAAGATAGCACTTGAAGCTTTATTTAAATAATACTATTTTGCAAATGAAAGTATTTTTATCTTTTGAGGATAAAATGAGGTTTGCTAAAGTAATATCTGATATAATGTTTACAACGTACCAAATTAAAAACAGTATACGGATGCATATTATATAAGTAAAAAAACATGGAATAATATAAAAGACAGGATAGAGGTGGAAGGTTATTAACTTAAGAGGTAATATAGAATCACTAAAGAGTTCGGTTTTAAATGAAATAGAGAAAATATATGATTTTAAAATCCCTAATGGTATTTTAATTACAGAAGACCTTGCTTCTAAAATGGCGGAGTTAACAGAGAAAATCAACCGTGAAATAGCGGTTTATATCGATAGAAAAGGAAACATAACAGATATAAGTATCGGGAACAGCAGTACTGTTTCTCTTCCCTTTGTTGAAGGAAGACGAAATTCATCACGATTGTCCGGTATAAGATGCGTACACACCCATCCAAACGGTTCTGGGATGGTATCTGTAGTTGATTTAAGTTCAATGATAAATTTAAGATTGGATGCTATGATTGCCATTGGTGTAAGGAATGCAAGAGTAGATGAAATATATGTAGCCCTTCCTGATAAGGATGATAATGGAGATTTTAAGAAGTCCAGAATTTTTGGACCTTTTACTAAAGAAGATGATAAAATTAATCAGCTCATGGACTATATATTTCAAATAGACAGGCAAAAGACGGTTTCTTTATACAGAAATGAGATGAAAGGTGAAAGAGCAATTCTTGTAGGACTGGAAAGTTCGTCAAATAACAAAATTGATGGAATGAGTTATGGTGAAAGGTCGTTAGCCGAATTAGAAGAACTTGCAACAACTGCTGGTGCAGTTGTGCTGGAAAAAATACTTCAGGTAAGACCCAAAAAAGATGCAGCTTTTTATATAGGCAAGGGAAAAGTCGAAGAAGTGGGGCTTATATGCCAAGCTCTGCATGCAAATTTACTTATTTTTGATGATGAACTTTCAGGTGCACAGATAAGCAATATAGAAAGTATAGCTGGGGTTAATGTGATAGACAGAACCAGCTTAATTCTTGACATATTTGCTCAAAGAGCTAGGTCGAAAGAAGGAAAGTTTCAA
The DNA here is from genome assembly GCA_012523755.1 of Clostridium sp. Taxonomy (GTDB): domain Bacteria; phylum Bacillota; class Clostridia; order Acetivibrionales; family Acetivibrionaceae; genus Hungateiclostridium. Next base: position 13,851 of record JAAYTO010000015.1, read on the forward strand.
GTAGAACTGGCTCAGCTAAAATATAGAATTTCAAGGCTTTCGGGACTTGGAAAGCAGCTTTCACGACTTGGAGGAGGTATAGGAACAAGAGGACCTGGAGAAAAAAAGCTTGAAACTGACAGACGCCATATAAGAAAAAGAATAAAGTACTTGAATTCACAATTAGAACAGATAAAAAGTAGAAGAAATTCCCTAAGAGATGCCAGAGATGGCAGTGATATACCTGTTATTGCATTGGTGGGATATACAAATGCCGGTAAATCAACGCTTATGAACAAATTATGTGATGCAGATGTGTTTGCAGAAAATAAACTATTTGCAACATTAGATCCTACTTCAAGAAAGCTATCGTTAGGAGATGGAAAATATGCATTGCTTATTGATACTGTAGGGTTCATAAGAAAATTGCCCCATGACCTTGTGGAGGCATTTAAATCTACATTAGAGGAGGCAGTATATGCAGATATGCTGATTCATGTGGTGGATGCAGCAAGCCATGAGGCAGAGGAGCAAGTTGAAGTGGTAAACAATATTTTAGAAGCATTAGGAGCACAAAATAAGCCCATTATAATGGCTTTTAATAAAATAGATTTAGTTTCTGATTACTTAAGGCCTAGTATAATAAATAAAAACGGAAAATCTTTTGAGATTTCTGCAACAAATGGCCACGGCATTGATGAAATGGTAAAGGGTATATTAGAAGTGTTGCCACAAAATGAAACTGAGGTAAAGCTATTTGTTCCATATAGTGAAGGCTGGATAATTTCCTATCTGCATAAAAACGGCAAAATACTTAAGCAGGAACATAAAGCGGAAGGAACTGTGATTGTTGCTAAAGTCAGGACAAGCAAGGTTGGAGCATTAAAAAGGTATTTTATCTCCTAAACAAATTCTGCTGTACACATCATAAATAAATTTCTCTGCAAGAATCTTTGAAAGATTGTTTTCAAGACATGGTTTAATTTTGCTACACCCGTTTCAAGGCTGGAAATATCAAGCATATCATTTACAAGAGCCGTCAATCGCGTTGCTTCATCCATAATAATTTGACTTTGCTCCGATGTGACCTCATGGGGAAAATCGTGCATCATCTCGGCATAGCTGTAGATAAAAGCAAGGGGTGTCCGCAGGTCGTGGGAAATATTAGCCATCAATTCCCGGTGCAACCGTTCCACCTTGGAAAGTTCTGTAGCTGCGGTATTTAAAGTATCGGATAACTCTTTAATTTCCAAAAACCCTCTGCCGCGGAACTTGGTTTCATAATTGCCCGTCGCCAGATGCTTCGTACTTTGATTAATCTGTTCAATGGGATTTGAAATGTGTTTTGTAGCAAGAAGTGTTGCAAGAAGTATCATAATTCCCGTTATAATTAATAGCTGCATTTGCAAGGTGGACACGGTAGCATCCACCGGTGTAACCATGGCATAAAAGGTAAGAGAAATCTTACTTCCGTCCTCTAAAACAAACTCTTTAGCCTTGGTGATAGTCTCCGGTTGTCTGCGGTTGTGCCAATCGGGTATAGGCCGAACAGGAGGAGCGAAATCCTGTGTCGGCCTTACAATTATCTCTTTGGTTAATTCAATTTCATACAATACATTTTGAAGGTTTGGGCTGTTGATGTTTTTTCCACCAGAGAAATAGCTTTATCTTATCTATCTCAACTTTGCGTATAAACTTGTACATATCGCTCAAAAACACCGTCTGAAATATCCACAGTATTGCCAAAAGCAATGCACAAAACCCCAATAGAAAGCCGAATATTTTCCATTGTAATTTAAATTTATCCATCGAATCGATACCCCAATCCCCGCAAGGTTTTAATAAAATGGGCATAAGGCCCGAGGGACTTTCTCAGCAGCTTCATATGCGTATCCAAAGTCCTGTCATCACCATAGTAGTCAAAGCCCCAGACTTCTGCCCTTATCTTTTCCCGTGGTACAGCAATGTTTTTATTCCGTATCAGAAAAAACAAAAGGTCGTATTCTTTGGGTGCCATATCCACCTGCACTTCGTCAATGAATACTTTGTATGCCGTTAAATCTGCCATAAATCCGTCCTTTTCAAAAATGACATGATCCTCTGCATCCTTCTTTGAAGAGCTGACTTTCTCCACTCTGCGTAAAATGGCATTTATCCTGAGCATAATTTTCTTTGATGAAAAGGGTTTGACAACATAATCATCCACACCGACCTCAAAGCCCAATATCTTATCATATTCCTCGCCTCGGGCAGACAGCATTATTACCGGTGTATCGGAAAATTTACGAATTTCCTTTACAGCGGAATAGTTCATATAGTGCTTCAATTCATGTCTGCCTCTGGATTGTGTCATTTTATCACTCCTTTCCCATGGAATGATTTAATTCTAAACGATAAATCTGAAATACAATTGTTTATTATCTGAACTTTATCTGAATTATTCATGAAACTTTAGACATCAAAGTTATATAATACAAAAGCAATAAAAAATGAAGACCCCTAAGATTAATATCCTTTAGGTCTTCATTTTTTTGGTAGCGGGGGCTGGACTTGAACCAACGACCTTCGGGTTATGAGCCCGACGAGCTACCGACTGCTCCACCCCGCGATATCGCATGTACTAATGTAGCATAACACATTTTCTGATAAAAGTAAATGAAAAATTCAGTATATGATGTATATTTTCTCCGTACTTTCTAAATCCACTCGGAAGTTTGACAGTTAGTCGCTAAAAATCAAAGATCAAAAAGTCTGAAACCCATTGAAAAATGAGCTTTTTTTTACGAAAAATTTTGTCAAGTTTTTTGTAAAAAATGTTGCATGGTGTAGCATTTTATGGTATAATGGGAAGGGTACTGTTAAAATGATTCAAATAATAAGAAAAGGAAGCGATAATAAATTATGAAACTATGGTATGATAAAAAATCCAAGGACCCTACCTATTTTATCCAGGTCGGTATCCGCAACGGAAAAAAAGTTACATCTAAAAATATTGCAAAAATAGGTAAACACTCAGAATTGCTTAAAATTACCGATGACCCTCTTGCTTACGCAAAAGAACAGGTCGCTAAGTACAATGAGGAAGCAAAAAAAAATAACAAGGTTGATATGGAGATACAACTTGATTTAACTCAAAAAATCAGAGCATCAAATGAGGCTGCTTCTGCAAGTACGTTGAAAAACATAGGATATCTATATTTGCAAAGACTTTACTATCAGCTTGAAGTTGATAAATTCTTTAGTCACATCATAAAAGATAGAAAAATCAGCTTCAATCCTGACCTTGTAAACAGGTTTATGACCTATTCAAGGATTCTTTCTCCTGACTCAAAACTTGGAAGCTATGAAAAACTGGATACCTTCTATGAAGAACCTGTTTTTAATTATCAGCATATCATGAGAACAATGGATCTTATGTATGAACACTACTACGAATACATTGAGCATTTATTTAAGGCAAGCGGGAAAGTTTTTAAGCGTAATACCGCTGTCTGCTACTATGACTGCACTAATTTTTATTGTGAAGCGGAATATCAAGACCCGGACTATGTAGATGAGGTTACTGGAGAAGTTTTTACAGGACTTCGTCAATATGGCTTTTCAAAGGATCATAAACCTAACCCTCTTGTAGAAATAGGATTGTTTATGGATGCCGATGGAATTCCGATTTCTATGTGTGTAGCACCTGGTAACACAAATGAACAAAAAACTGTTATTCCACTTAAAAAGGAACTCGTAAAGATGTTTGGCGAAGGGAAGAACAAATTCATATATTGTGCTGATGCAGGTCTGAGTTCCTATCACATAAGAAATTTCAATTCCATGGGAGGAAGAGCCTTTGTTGTTACACAATCAGTGAAGAAATTGTCCGATGCTTTAAAGCAGGCCGTATTTAACGATTGTGATTACAGACTTCTTTCTGACGATTCTCCTGTAAGCATTGAGGTATTGAAAAGCTTAGACAAAAAAGATGAAAAGAATAGATTCCTTTACGAAAACAAGGCCTACAAAGTCATTGAGGCAAATACCTTACTTGATGTTGGGCTTTACGAAGAGAAGATTCTAAATAACGGAAAAACAAAGAAGGTAAAATCAAAAGCCGTATTAAAGCAGCATGTCATTATTACGTTTTCAAGGAAAGCAATGGAATATCAACGTTTTATCAGGAATCGTCAAATTGAAAGAGCAAAAAAAATTCTTGAGAAAATAAACCCTGAAGAATACAAAAAGGGACCGAATGATGTTACCCGCTTTATTAAAAAGGTAGAAAACTCAAATGATAAATATGAATTGGACATTGAGAAAATCAGAGAAGAAGAAAAGTACGACGGTTTCTATGCCATTGCTACAAATCTTGATGATAGCGTAAAAGAGATACTGGCAATCAATGAGCAGCGTTACAAAATTGAAGAATGTTTCAGAATACTCAAGACGGATTTTGCATCAAGACCATACTTTCACCGTACAAGAGAAAGAATTATTGCCCACTTCATGATTTGCTATACAGCCCTTTTAATTTACAGGCTACTTGAAGTTAAGCTGAATAGATTCGATAAAAATATACATTTAACAGCGAGGAATATCATTGAAACCCTGCAGAATATGCAGGTAGCTAATATTTCAGATTTTTGTTATGCTTCGCAGTATACAGGTTCAAAAACATTAACTGCGTTAGAGGGAGTATTTGCTCTGGGATTAGATAAGCAATACTACCTACCAAAGGAACTCAACAAAAGGTGTAAGAAAAATTATTAAAGGCCATTCCATACAACATTTTTGAAAAATAAAAAAGAGGCGTAAACCTTTAAATTTCAACGTTTATCGCCTCTATTGCATTCATCAACTGTCAAACTCGAGA
>JAAYTO010000230.1 GCA_012523755.1 Clostridium sp.
TGAGTTTTTTGCTTTGTGCCCATTTCTACAAGTTTTTTATAGAAATTATCTTCGGGATATTAACTTTCCCCAAATTTATTTCAAATAAATATTACCCTGTCTATTACACATTTCACATATTTACAGACGGGACTCGAAAAATAGTACAATTAATAAGCCATCAGCTAATTTAATTTTAGATGGGCTTTAGTCACTATATCTAACCTTTTATCTTTGTGGATAAGTCCTTATAACCGTTATGGACAACCTTATGCGCTTTTTATAAGGCTTCTTATTTTGTCTTCCTGATTCTCTTTTATTCTGCCTACTGCCATGGCTAACATAACACATAATGCTATACCACATCTGAGTTTCATTTTTTTTATACCTCGTATGTAATGTTTTTCAAAGCCATAGGATTCATCTAATCTACTGTTGACCCTTTCAACAGACGTCCTTTTGTCATAGGTTCTTTTCCATTTATAGCTTGCACGGTCAATTGGCGTGAATACTCTTCGGTCTAGCTCTATATCAATTCGTATCCCTTGTCTCACCTTGCACATATCAAAGCCCTTGCATTCTATGCCGTATTGTTTGGCAGGGCAAAGTTTTTTTAAGGTTCCGGACACCTTTCTATCTCTTTCAAAGCCTCCTACACACATCTCACGCTCTTTCCCTGTTTCCATGCAAACACAATATACATTGCCTTTATAATTATAAATTACATTTTCATAGTCCTGAAGCTGGCGTGTGTTCTCCTTATCCTTCCACATGTTTCGAATGTCGATTACAGGCTTAATTGCGTAATCATCCCATAAACTTTCATAAAGTTTTGTATCGTCATACCCTCTGTCAGCTTCTAGGGTCTCACACTTTTTAATGAGTTCTGGATGCTTTTCATCTAGTTCCCTTATCATTGTGTGTGCCTGCTTAACTTCAGATGTAGACGCTTTGGTAACCTCATATGCAACAGGAAGTTCATAGTCAGCATCCACTATTAAATGTAGTCTGTAGCCAAACCATTTTACAATCTTTGACCAAGGTGTTCCATCTTTACGGATGCCTTTATATTCTTTTCTAGCCCAATCCGCATCTAAATCACGCCGGCCGTCTTCTTCCTTTTCATTGTTCTCTCTTTTGGATAGGGAGCATATCCCTTTTCCATCTACTGCTAAATTCGTACCAAATGATGGCAACAGCACTTCCAGTTCATTTATCAGTGCATCAAACATTTCATTGATCATTTCTTCTTTTTTAAATAAGTTACCAAAAAATCTGGAGTATACATATGCTTCCGGAACTTTGCCATTGCGAAATCCAATCATAAATCGCAATTGTCCATTTCTTGATAATTCGCGCCGTAAGCTCTCTATTGAAGGATGCTGAAACACCACTCCTGCTAGGATGGAGTTCCACATTGCTCTTACAGGGAAGTCATCTCGTCCTTTCCCTCTTTCCTTTTCTAATGCTTGCATAAATTTCTCATCAGGCATATGTTCTAGTACTAGGCGTAACCTTTCCAAATCCCCTAAACTTTCAATTTCACTCCAGACAAATAACGTTTGTTGTGGTATAATAGCCATTGTGAAACTCCTTTCGATAGTGTGTATTTTGTGGTCTCTTCAACTACTATTATACACTAAAGAAGTGGAGTTTTCACATGTTTTGGGTCTTTTCAGCTCTTTGGGGTGATTTTTCGGCTTTTGGTTTTTCCGTTGTCTTCAAACACGTATTATACCGTTCTAATTTGGGGTAAAGTTGTTTTTGCCCTATTCCCAACCCTTTGAATTGGCTGGGTTTGCTGACATCGCAATTAGCTCTTATTAATTGCTAAATTTCCAAATTGACATAAAAAAAGAGGTAAGTGACACTTGTTGACAATTTATGCATCTGCTTGTATTATAAATCAATATAAACAACTATAATTTATTTATATTATTACTCACATACA
>JAAYTO010000231.1 GCA_012523755.1 Clostridium sp.
ATATTACCCAAATCATGATTTCCCTTATGATGATGTCAATGTTCTTCATGCAGTTTATGCGTGGCACGGCATCCGTAAGCAGAATTTCGGAGATACTGAACACCGAGCCGGAAATAAAGGAAGCTCAAAATCCTGTGAGGGAACTAAAAGACGGCTCTGTCCGGTTCAATGATGTAAGCTTTCGCTATCCCGGAAGCCAAGAGAAAACCTTAAACAATATAAACTTTGAAATAAAATCCGGGGAGATCCTTGGGATAATCGGTTCCACTGGTTCATCCAAGTCTACGCTGGTGCAGCTGATTCCAAGACTCTATGATGTGACCGGGGGTTCTGTTGCCGTAGGCGGGATAGATGTCAGGGAGTATGATATTCAAGCTTTGCGGGATCAAGTGGCGTTTGTACTACAGAAGAACACATTGTTTTCCGGTACGCTGCGTGAGAATATGAAATGGGGCAATGAAAATGCCACTGATGAGCAGATTATCAGAGCACTTAAACAGGCACAGGCTTGGGAGTTTGTGTCAAAATACGATGATGGATTGGAGCACAGGGTGGAACAGGGGGGCGAAAATTTCTCCGGGGGGCAGAAGCAGAGGCTTACAATTGCAAGAGCCCTTATTAAGTCTCCGAAGATTATTATACTTGATGATTCCACAAGTGCCGTGGATGTGGCCACTGATGCTAAGATTCAGCATGCGTTTAAAGAGGAGCTGGGGGATATAACCAAAATAATAATTGCCCAGAGAATTTCATCTGTCCAGTATGCGGATAGAATTATTGTAATGAACGAGGGAAAAATAGAGTCCATTGGAAATCACAATACTTTATTGAAGGCATCCCCGAACTATAGGGAAATATATGAATCGCAGCACAGAGGGGTGGTGGGGCAATGAAAAATCAAAAAAAGCCTTTGCATTTAAGGCCAAAGGATCCAAAGAAAACATTGATAAGGATGTTTAGCTATTTTAGATATAATAAAATAATGTTTTTTGCCGGGATATTCTTTATCATACTGAGTTCAGCAGCACAGATAGGGGCTAACGGTATGCTGAGCCCAATAATTGATTCTTTTGTAAAAAACAGTGACAGAAGTGTTTTTATAAAATATGTTCTTATCATGGCGGTGATAGTAGGGGTCATTGCTATAGGGCAGTATTTAGGAAGCATGTTTATGGCAAAGTTGGCACAAAGCACCGTTCACAGGATTCGTGAAGATATGTTTTCCCATATGGAGAAGCTGCCTGTTTCGTACTTCGACAAGCATTCCCATGGTGACCTCATGTCCACATTTACAAATGATGTGGATATGCTCAATCAATCTTTAGAACAAAGTGTATCCCAGGTTATTATTTCCGTTGTATCGGTGGTGGGTAGCTTTGGGGTGATGCTGTACTTGAGTCCGATACTGACAGCGGTGGTAGTGATTATGCTCGTGGTGATGTTTGCTTCAATAAAATATGTAGGAAAAAAATCAGCGAAAAATTTTCGTGCCCAACAGGCGGCTCTTGCCGATATGAATAGTTATATTGAGGAGATGATGACGGGGCAGAAGGTGGTAAAGGTTTTCAATTATGAGGGTCGTGCCATAAAGACTTTTAACAAAAAGAACGAGGAACTTCGTAAGACAAGCACCGATGCATCTGCCTATGGCACTATGCTTATGCCCATTATGGGCAATTTGTCTTTTGTGATGTATGCCCTTGTTTCCATGTTTGGAGCATTTCTGGTCATGAAAGGCCGTATGAGTGTAGGAAATATTGCGTCGTTTTTGCAGTTCACAAGGACAATTTCAAGACCGATTACAATGGTTTCCAACCAAATGAACATGTTGTTGGCAGCATTGGCTGGAGCGGAAAGAATTTTCAATGTAATGGATGAAGAAGCAGAAATCAACGATGGTGACGTTAGCCTTGTAAGAGACCCTGAGGGTGGAAATAGCCTTTATTGGAAGGTGCCAAAGGAAAATGGCGAATATGAAAGAATTCCCCTTAGAGGGTTTATCACTTTTGAGAATGTGAATTTCGGTTATTTGCAGGGACAGAGGGTTCTAAACAATATCAACCTTTATGCTAAGCCAGGACAGAAGATTGCCTTTGTAGGTTCTACCGGTGCGGGCAAAACCACAATTACGAATTTAATAAACCGGTTTTATGAAATAAGTGAGGGCACAATACTCTACGACGGGATAGATATTAAACGAATAAAAAAATACGATTTAAGGAGCACTATGAGTATTGTCCTTCAGGATGTCCATCTGTTTGAGGGTACAATTGCGGATAACATAAGGTATGGAAAGCTTGATGCCACCGATGAGGAGGTAGTGGCGGCCGCTAAACTCGCCAATGCCCATTATTTTATCAAGCACTTACCCAAGGGATATGACACGATGCTCATTGCCGATGGACAGAATTTGTCCCAAGGAGAACGCCAGCTTTTGTCTATTGCACGGTCAGCAGTAGCCAATCCGATCATACTCATACTTGACGAGGCAACATCTTCTGTGGATACAAGGACAGAAAAGCTTATAGCCGAAGGAATGGATAAGCTTATGGAAGGAAGGACTACTTTCGTAATTGCCCACCGCCTCTCCACAGTACGGGATGCCAATGCCATTATGGTTCTTGAGCAGGGAGAGATTATTGAGCGGGGCGATCATGATGAATTAATGGAACAAAAGGGACGTTACTATGCATTAAACACCGAGAATTTGGGGGCAGTGGATTTGGATTGTTAATGGGAATTGTGTTCTGACAATGTTTGTAGAGAAAGTTGATGACATTCTTTCAAGTTCGCTGGTGTGTTGCTGATTGTGTTCTAACAATATTTGTAGAGGAAGGGGAACGGCGTTAAAAAGAACCGTTCTCTCTATTTAGTGGGATTTCATGAAGTGAAATGACCAAAAAGCGATGGGGGCTCGATGCCCCCGGAGCTTTTATTTGTTAAATAAATTAATATTTTCCGAAGTCATCATCTAGAGTTATTTTTGAAGCTGAAGGAGCAATATCGGTCTGTGACGATACCGGTAAAGGCTTTGAGTCTAAGCTTTTATTGTTATTCATAAAATCCCCAATCAACTTTTTTATATCGGATTCCAATACGTTATTAATATTGCTAGGATTTTCTGCTTTTTTGAGTTTGAAGAAACTCATGGCTTTTTTTAATAGCTCTGTCTGGCTGGAAAGCTCCTCACTTACGGCAGCACTTTCTTCCGAAGTGGCCGAATTGGTTTGTATAACTTGTGCAACCTGCTCTATAGCTTGGTTTATCTGGGATATTCCTGTGGACTGCTCGTTTGAGGCCAATGAAATTTCTCCAACAAGACCAGCGGCTTTTGTTATACCATCAACAATCTTGTTTAAAGCATCCGCTGTGTTGTGTGCAATTTTGACTCCTACTTCGGATTTTTTAATAGAACCTTCAATCAATTCGGTGGTTTCTCTGGCAGCATCTGCACTTCTTGCGGCAAGGTTCCTCACTTCTTCGGCGACAACAGCAAATCCTTTGCCATGCTGACCGGCTCTTGCGGCTTCTACAGCGGCATTGAGTGCAAGTATATTTGTCTGAAAGGCTATATCATCAATAACCTTTATTATCTTTGATATATTTTGCGAAGAATTACTAATTTCAGTCATTGCATTGACCATATTTTGCATATGTTTGTTACCTTCCAGAGCATTTTCCTTTGAAGCTAAGGCTAATTCATTGGCTTCATTTGCATTTTCAGCGTTCTGTTTGGTTTGTGTGGATATTTCATTTATTGAGGAGGTTATCTCTTCTATGGAACTAGCCTGTTCAGTTGAACTCTGAGCCAGTACTTGACTTGACATTGATACCTGCTTGGCTGCAACAGCCACCTGTTCAACTGCTAAGTTAACGTTTGACATGATTTTATTGCTGGATTCTATCATTTCATTAAGTTTTTTGCCAAGAACATCCTTGTCAGACTTGATTTCGATCGGCACGGTGAGGTCGCCTTCGGCTATTCTTTCTACAACAAAAGCCTGATTTTTAATATTATCTATCATATTTTTAAAGGATCTCATCAAAGAACCTATTTCGTCTTTTGCTTTGGCCTCAAGATTAACGTCAATGTCTCCGACTGCAAGCTTTTCGGCAACAATGGTCATTTCCTTTATCGGCCGGCTTATTATTCTTGATAAAAACAGTCCAAGACCTATTGCTAAAGCTATCCCGGCAAGGTTTATAACAATCATTGTTGTTTGTGCGGTGGCAGCTTTTTTGTTGTTTTCTTCTGAGGCAGCTTCAGCATCACTTATCTTTGTGTTAAACAAATTTTCGAAAGATGTCTGGATTATATTGTTAATTTCACCCTCTTCGGAACCAATAGAGAGTTGTAACTGTTGTAAATCTCCCGCTTTTCCGAACTCGCTGACTTTCTGCATATAAGGATAAAAATTGTTTATTATAGCACTGTGCAAGGCATCGTATTCCTGCTGAATAATGTCGTCATTTATGCTGTTTTTGAATGTCTCCAAGTCATTAATTAACGCCGAATAGAGCTGATTGATTTCAGAAACTGTTTCATTATTTTTACTTGTATCGGTTCTGCCCAATGTACGTAAATTTATTCTGATTTTTTCGTATTTCTCTATTACAGATGCCAATTGTCTCATCGGAATCATGTCTTGAGTATACATATTGTTGCGGGCATCATTCATAGACTTTAACTGTACAACTCCGACAATACAGACAAGACCTGAAATTTCAGCTATAATCACAAACACAATTACTAATTTGACAGAAATCTTCAAATTATTGAACCATTGCATATTGCTTACTCCTCCTTAAATTTTATCGTTTATTAGGTCGAAAAGTGCTGAGCTTGGTGTGAATAATAGGGAATAAATATGCTATATAATATATATTCGACAGAAAACGACACAATCCTTTAAAAATTACCATTACCATGTGGAGTATTATGCCAACTTATACGGAATTAAGGGGGAGTATATTGTTCCTCACATTTATTTAATGCACTTAGGTTAAGTAGATTGTACTTACTGGCACAGGATTTAATAACATGATTAGCAATAATTATAGCGTTAAAAACCTTTAATTAATATAGGAAATAATTAATATGGGAGAGGTCGAATAAAGTGAAGAGAAATGAAACAACAATTAGTACCATTTTATTTGTTGCGATAGATGGTATTATTACTTTTCTCACGGAAATAATCAATATGGATATTTTGATGCTAATGATAAAAAGGCAGGCTTTGGATAAAACAGGGGACGGTTTTATATTCTGAGAGAACCGTCCCTATTCTAATTATTATCAATACTGTCAAGTATCTTGTCCCATTCATACTGTGCGGAGTCGGCAAGATGTTTTGGGGAAGTGTAATGTCCTAGAATGATTCCATACTGTACATAGGAAGAAAACCTTGCCAGTTTTACATTGGAGTGTACAGGCATAATGTGTTCCCATGCACTGGAGGGGTTTTGCATATAAGGGGCCAGGGATTTGATAAATTCGTTGTCCACTTCAATATCAGCTACTGGAATTACCTGAGCTTCTTCAACAAATTTTTTATAGTTCTGCGGTTCACACAAAAACTCCAGCCATTTTAAAGCAGCTTCCCGGTTGGGAGATTTATCATTAACACTTAACATCATATCATATTTACACGATATCTGGACTGGGTCAGTGCCCTTTGTATATCCAGGCAGAGTAAAGCAACCGAGTTCTATCGACGGATTCTTATCCATAATGGAAAATGCCTGCCAAGAGCCATCGGCCAGCATTGCAGCTTCGCCGTTGGCAAATCTCTCTGGTATACTTGCATACTCTATTTTGTTAAAGTTCATGGGCAAATAAGTTGCAAAATCAAATGCCATCTCCCAGATTTTAAGAGATTTTTCATCGTTAAATTTTCTCTCTCTCGTCCAGAGATCTTTTGCAAAAGAGGTCAAATCGGTTTCGTTTGCCGCCACAAAAGCATTGGAAATCATAAGCAGAGGCCAGCTGTCTTTTCCTCCGACAATTAGAGGTTTAATTTTCCTCTCTCTCATGATTTTGCATATATTAACAAATTCATCCCATGTTTCCGGTACCTCCAACCCGTTTTTTCTGAATATAGTTTTGTTATAAAAGACGATGTTTAGTGCAGATAAGGCAAAGGGAACGGCATAAACCCTGCCTTCAAGCATGGAGGATTCCTCCAAAGCAGTTTGTTTCCAATTTTTAAGATAAGGAATATCGGTTAAATCAGCATAATAACCCATTTCTATTTCCTGTTGAAATTGAGGTTTAATAGCATCCTTAGCCCAATCAGTCTGTAGTGGATTTGTTTGAAAATTTATCACAACATCAACATCACTTGTCGACAACTTTTGAGCCTTTACTTGGTCATACATTGAATTTTCAACCATCAACAATTCAATATTGATATCAGGGTTTTGGCTGGTAAATTCATTACTTAAACTACTAAATATGTCATTATATCCATGTATCATAAACCTTACCGTTACCGCATCGTTGACTTTGTCAGGCTTCTTAACTTGGCTTGGTGTCGGTTCCGGTTCTTCCCCTCCTGCACTACTGCAGGCAGTAGAGAAAACAAGTACTGAAAAAATCAACAATAATAGGGTTGTCTTATAAAATGGTATGATTTTTTTAAAACTCATAAATATCCTCCTTATGGGAAAAAGCTTCCTCTCACATGCCTCACGGAATTTATTCCTCAATCGTAATAGCATATCATGTAATTATTATCGGCTTTTAATAGCTTTGTTTTTATAGTAAATTAATGTTGGATAAGTTTATTAATGCTTGAATAAGCTTATTACCCGGAATATATTACACAAAAGAAGATGCATATAAACTTATTATTTTATTTATACAAAATACCGATATAAAACAATGTAGCGGCATCATTTTATTATTTAAATGTTTCAGGGATATATTTTTCACAACTATAATTTTTATTTTATCAATATTTTTGAGGTGAGATAATATTGGATATAAAAAAATATATATCGGAACAGATGAATAGAATTACTAAAATCATCTTTCCTCTCAAAGGGAAATTCGACAGGATCTGGACTGATTTTTTCGAGGTCAATTTCAGAAGAATAAAAATCAACACGAGATTGATTGTTGCGTTTATTGTAGTATCAGTTTTTCCTATAGTGATGCTGGGAGGAATGAGCTTCAGGAAGTCAAGCTCTGCCATAGAGTCAAAAATAGAAACATACTCGGTTCAGGTAGTTGATCAGGTAAGCCAGAATATTTCTTTACAGATGAAAAAATATGGGTCTATGTGTAATGAATTGACAACCTACAGTGATGCTGTTAATGGAGTCAGAGATTACCTAAAAACATTTTCAAACTTTGAAAGATCAGCAATTTTAGCAGAAAGGATAGCACCTTCATTTATTACTAAGTTTAGTGACAACACCCACACTATATCGATATTTATGAAAGTTCAGGATAGAGATGGACTCATAAAGATACTCAACACAGACAATCATGGTAGTCTTGTAACCCTTGAAGACAGTATTGCTTATGACCAATTAGTCTTGGAGTCCTCATCAACGGAGGTTTGGCTAAGTAAAAAGCTTGCTAACGGAAGGGATTCAATTATATATGTAAAGCACTCTGTTCCCTATACTATTATTAATAACAAGCCAAACTATCTGGGGTTTAAATTGTTGTTGTATACGGTTTATGATCAGAGTTTTTTATCCTCCATATATGAGAATGTGGATTTAGGAAAAAATGTGGATATCTTTGTTATGGACTCAAAAGGCATGGTAATTTCAAGCAAAGACATTGCCCAAATACCTCCTAACAGCTTTTACAAGGATGAATCCTTAATAAAAGATCTTATGAACACAAAAGATAAAAGGGACAGTTCCTTTGTCGTATATATTGATAATAGCAAGTACCTTGTAACCTTTTCAGCTATCAAAGACACAGATTGGTTTGTCGTGAGCACAATACCATACACATATCTTCAGAAAGAATCCCGAAGTATATTATGGAGTATTCTTGGAATTGCCCTTATAATACTTAGCATTGCACTGATTCTATCCTTCTTTATAACCCGGAGCATATCCATGCCCCTTAAAAAAATGCTGGTGCTTATGGATGAAGCAAGTATGGGAAACCTTTATGTAAATATTGAAGACAGGTACAATGACGAAATTGCCGTAGTACTGCAAAAGTTTAATAGCATGGTTGGAAACATAAGGAGTCTTATCTTAAAGGTTCGTGAGAGTTCGGATTCTGTCGTGCTGGATGCTGAAGGGCTTGCATCCTTATCCAAGGCATCTCAGACTGTATCAAGCCAGACAGCTATAGCCGTTCAACAGATATCTAAAAGTACATCGGAACAGGTAAACAATACCACATTATGTGTTGAACATGTTACCAGCCTTTCGGAAGATATAAGCCAGGTTGTGGATAATATTACTCAAACCTCCGATATTATTATAAATACAAAAAAGTATAGCGATAATACCTTAGATTCCATAAGATCCCTTAATATAAAAGCTCGTGAAACTCATACCGTATCAGAAAACATAACAAAAACCATAAACTCTCTCAATACTGAAATGAAGGAAATCAAAAAGATCATCAAGTTAATCGTGGAAATTGCTGAACAAACAAAACTTCTGTCTCTTAACGCTTCCATTGAAGCAGCCAGGGCAGGCGAATTCGGAAAAGGTTTTGCCGTGGTAGCAAAAAACATTAAGATGCTTGCAGACAAATCCAAAAATTCTTTAGCCGATATAAGCAATATAATAAACAAAATTCAGAAAAAGACTGAAGATACAGTACTTTTAGCTGCTGATGCAGACAATATAATCAATATTCAGCTAGGAGCGGTAGCTGAGGTAGATAAGAGCTTTAGGACGATTTACAATGCAATGGAAGAAATAATAGACAAAATGAACAACTCTCAGAAATCCTTGAGTAAAGCCCTTGTATCAAAAGAAAACACGCTTAAGTCCATAGATAATATTCATGTGCTGTCTTCGGATACTGCAACAGCTACAAAGGATGTGAGCATATCTGTCTATGAACAGGAAGCAGGTGCCCAACAATTAACGGCTCTCGCTTTAAAACTCAATGACATGGCTCAAAATCTCAACCAAGTGGTGGAGATTTTCAAGATTTCTTAGAAGAATGGTTATTATTAAGATATTTTTATAAAAAGCCGTTAGAAGCAGAAATGGTTATAATATTGATACATAAAAACGGAGCAGCTATAATGGATATGAAGAAAGCAGAGTTTATCAATGTGAATTATGTTCTGACAATGTATGCGGAGGATAGGGAAACGGCAGTTGAAAAGTTAAAAGTTTTACAGGGGTGTTAATAACGATAGATTTATAGGTTGGAGAACAAAGAACCGTCCCCTGTTTGATGACCGTCCCCTGATTGAGGATAAATGAGGATTGAAGGAGAACTTGTAGAAGCAAAGTTTATTAATAGATTGAACCGGTTTGAAGCTGTTGTGGAAGTCGAGGGGATACAGGAACTGGCTCATGTTCCGAATACCGGCCGGTTAAAGGAGCTACTGACAGAAGGTGCAACTGTGCTTTTGAGGAAATATGACAGAACAGACCGTAAAACCCGTTTCGGACTTATAATAGTAAGAAAAAACGGGATATGGGTATCTATAGATTCTGCCAATGCACCCAACAGGATAATGTTTGAAGCTCTCAAGCAGGGAAAGCTTCAACAGTTTCGTGACTATAGCCAAATATGCCGGGAAGTAACTGTGTTAAACAGCCGTTTTGACTTTGGGCTGTTTTCGGAAGACAAAGAATATTATATTGAAGTTAAAGGCGTAACCCTTGTAGAGAACAGACAGGGCTTTTTCCCCGACGCTCCTACAAAAAGGGGTGTCAGGCACCTTGAGGAATTGACACAGCTAAGATTGAGCGGGAAGGGAGCAGGGGTTGTTTTTATTGTACAGAGAGAAGATGCAGAGGTTGTAAGACCTAACGACAGAACGGACGTGGATTTCGGCAATGCGTTAAGGGAAGCTGGAAAGGCCGGTGTGGATCTTATGGCTTATGTTTGCAGGGTGGATGTAGATCAAAGGAGCATGGATATTGTACGTGAAATACCTGTTGTTTTGGAAAGTAGTCAAAGTTAGGCATTTTTGACCATACTTCCTTTTATGTCCAGTATAGGCTTAGTTGCAACGGATTTACATCTTAAGTATGCAACTAGCCTTCTTATTCTTGAATGAGTCTTTTCATCAGTCTTAATTAATCCTTAATCGGTAAATTGATAATCTTTATTTCTGTTTTCATTTTAATTATGCCACATAAAGACATGCAGGACAGTGAAGTTTTTCTATAAAAGCATATTTTTTACGAATTTGAAGAAATATTAAGAAATAGTAAAATACAATAACAAAATACAAGAAAAAAGTATATATACTTTTTTAACAGGCTTAATTGCTCATTTACAACATTTTTATGTTATGACAACATGTAAATACGTGTAAGTTATTACTTGAATTATCGTTACATATTTTTCAAGATTTAGTTATTAAGCAGACGAGGGTTATAATGCACAAAATTAGTAAAATTATTAGCAAAATCAGAATCAAAATGGGGGTTCGGGGGGTTAATTGAAAGCCCATATTATAATTCATTTACCTCGGAGTACGGTAACCCGAAACATTATTTCCATTAATGGATAAACTTAGTTACGGGAGGGTTTAGCGTGAAAAGAAAAACTATTATTATTACCTTTTGTACTTTAACTGCAGTGTTGATACTTTCTATATCTCTATTGGTTGTAAGGGCAGCAAAAGAAAAATACCCTGAAATTCAGAGACCGGAAGGCATTCCTGACACAGTAAAGTGGAACCCTGATCTGGGCGAGTACTACAATTCTGACAGTTTCGAATGGGATTCGGAAATATGGGGGTATCGGCCAAAGGAAATGAATAAACGTATTGTGATTCCCGACTCACATATGCTAGGAACATATTTGTCTGAAGATGAGTATATTGAAGCTAATTCAGGGACAACGGATGAAGTAGACAAAGCTGTTATCAAATATTACAAAAAAAGCAGGGAAATAGTATATCCTGCTGTTTCATACAACTATGATCCAAAAGAAGATCCTGCTTTCAGTGAATTAATTGCTAATTTAAAAATAAAGGATTTTCCCAATATGATTTCAAAGATTAAGAATAGGCATATTGCAAGCGGTCGTTTAATGCACGCAATAAATGAAATGGCTGGTGCTAAGGATCTGGGTAAATATGTATCAGGTGCATCAGAAAACTGGTTGTTACATCTTAAGGAAAAGTTTGCTTTGGCTGAATCTAAAGTAACGAAAGCAGCACAAAAGTATAAGAAAAGTTCTAATGATGAAATAAAGAAGCAGGTGAAGGATGAGCTGGAAAGTTGTGGATTGCTTGTGCTTCCTTATATTAAAGATGAAATTGAAGCCGGAAATACTGCTATGATAGAGCTATTGCCGAATTTAGTGGATAAGTATTTTGCAGAAGGCAAGGATAATCAAGCCGATAGAACTAAAGAGTATTGGGATAATTGGTTTGAAAAACATAGTGAAGATATTAAAGCTTTAAAAGCTGTAGCAGAAGACTTAAAATAGGCACATAAAAAGTGTACCCTCCTAAAGGTTTATAAGTACTTTTAGGGGGGTTCTTATGCTGATTTAGTTAAAACAAGGGACGGTTCTTTGTTCGATATCATCTCACCGCTATTATTAACTAACGGTGGGGTGATTTTTTATGCCAAAAACAGCGAGAAAGAAAAGCAAGACCAATATATACCATGTAGACATAAGGAGCATAAACCAGCAGAATATATTTGTAGATGATGTGGATAACGGAAAGTTTATTGCCACACTCGCAAGATAGCAGAAAGAGGATAAATATGTATCAGGGGCACATTTAAGTGTCCCTTTTTCAATAACCTTGCGTATTTTCTATAGAAATGAGTAATAATATTTGTGAAACACTATAGATAAGAGGCATAAAGCTTTTTGTTTAAATAATGAAATTCTATGAAAACAAGAGATATTTGAAGAAAAATAAACTTTATAGAAGAAGGAGGTATTTATGTTTCAAGAAATAATTCAATCTGGAACAAGGGTTTTTATCGCATATTTTTTGCTTCTGGCTTTAACTAGAATAATGGGAAGAAAAATGATATCACAGATTACATTTTTCGACTTCGTAGTAGGTGTAATTGTTGGCTCCGTAACCGCAAATATATCGGTAAGTCAAACTAATCCTATAGTTTCTGGTATAACTGTTTTAGTTGTACTTACTTTAATTACTGTAACAATAGATTTTTCAAATATAAAGAGTTTTTTCTCAAGAAAGTTGATCAATTCAGAACCTATTGCAGTTGTAGAGAATGGCAAAATTATTGAAGAAAATTTGGAAAAAACTCGGTTGCCATTAGGTGATCTGATGATGCTTCTAAGAGAAAAAAACACATTTAATATTTCAGATGTAGAGTTTGCTATGTTTGAAACCGACGGGAAATTATCTGTTTTAAAAAAATCACAGAAGCAGCCTGTAACACCTTCGGACATGAATATTCCGACAACATATACGGGCTTAACTAAAGATATAATTATTGATGGTGAAATTATGGATGAGAACCTTAAGGATGCAAATTTGGATAACAATTGGTTAATGGCAAAGCTCAAGGAGAACAATTTCAACAGTGTAGAGGAGGTGTTTTATGCAGGATTGGATACATCGGGTAACCTGTATATATCAACCAAAAACAGAACCTATGAGAAAGAAGGGCAACATGGGATAGAGTAGTCACAAAATACGTTGCACTAGATTGAAAGCTTTTGTTGGAATGAACGAAAAACAAGAGGATTAGATGGTTCTGGGTTTTTATTACAAATGAGTTATATAAAAAGCCTCCTAGAGAAAATTCTAATAAGAACAAGATTTGTATGAATGTTTGTTAAT
>JAAYTO010000232.1 GCA_012523755.1 Clostridium sp.
TAATGCATAACCAGCCAAACTTTCCAGAAAGGAGTTCACTAAATTAAAAGTATGAGGATTTCACATTGACCTTCAAAGCAAGTAAACCAATAAAATAACAGGATGAAGAGATCATTGCCAACTTTTACTTGACACAAACTTAAAAATATTGAATGTTTATTTAAGTGCCATTTTATATTAGAATATATATAGAGTCATGTATAGACAATGTGGTGTGTTTTAACGGAGCGGGAGATATGCTAGCTGCCTGAAAGGCAAATCTGTACCCGCCACTTATAGAAGTGGGGGACATTTATCGCCTCGTTATAAATTGAAATATAATCAGTATTAATTTAATGCAATCAATTTAGTACGGTAGAAAGGATTATTGTTATGTTATTAAAAGTTAGAAAATCAAGAGCTTCTGGTAGGATTATGGTTCCAGGATCGAAGTCCCATACTATAAGGGCGTTATTTTTAGGAGCCCTTGCCCAAGGGAAATCAGAAATTAGGAATCCTCTTGTTTCCAGCGATGCATTGTCTGCTGTAGAGGTTTGTAGGACTTTAGGAGCGAAGATTGATCATCTTGAAGACAGATATGTTATTGAGGGCTTTGGAGCGAAGCCAAAAACTCCTTTAGATGTGGTTAATGTGGGTAATTCAGGTACAACTCTTCGATTTGGCGTAATGACAGCTGCACTGGGCGAGGGTTATTCAGTTTTCACAGGTGATGACCAGATTAGAAAAAGACCTTTAGACCCGTTGGTGAGTGCAATAAAAAACCTCGGTGCACAGGCTTTTTCAACAAGGGAAAACGGAATGGCACCTGTAGTTATTAAGGGAAGACTTAAGGGGGGTAGCACGGAGCTTGACTCTGTTACTTCTCAGTATCTTTCATCCCTACTCATAAATGCACCTGTTATTGATTCTGATACGGAAGTAATCCTTACAAGGCTTAATGAGAAACCTTATGTTGATATGACCATGTGGTGGCTTGATAAGCAGGGGATTAGGTATGAGAATCACGACTATAGATCTTTTTACATAAAGGGGGGACAAAGCTATAATCCTTTTGATATTACCATTCCAGGAGATTTTTCTTCAGCGAGCTTTTTTGCTGTTCAGGCTGCCATATCTGGTGAGGAATTTATTCTGGATAATCTGGACATGACGGATCCGCAGGGAGATAAGGAGGTTTTTGCCATACTTGAAGATATGGGGGCAAAGATTAAGACACAGGGAGGGAGTATCATTATAAAGGGCGACGAGCTTTTAGGACGAGAAATTGACATGAATGCAATACCAGATGCACTTCCGGCTATGGCTGTTGCAGGATGCTTTGCGAAAGGAGAGACCAGACTTGTAAATGTACCGCAGGCAAGGCTTAAGGAGACTGACAGGATTCATGTTATGTGTGAGCAGCTTGGCAGTATGGGTGCCGACATAGAGGAGCTTGAGGATGGACTTGTTATTCGTAGAAGCCATTTAAAAGGATGCAGAGTCAATGGATACTATGACCACAGGGTAGTAATGGCATTAGCCGTTGCAGGGCTAAATGCACAGGGAGAAACAATTATAGATACAGCAGAAGCTATTAATGTCACTTTCCCGGATTTCGTCAAGCTAATGTCTAAATCTGGGGCCGATATGAGTATACACAGTTGAAATTAGTTTTTATTACAATAATATATTATAATATATTATAATGGAACTGTAGATTTTTTAAGGTCGTGTAGCTTCTAAGGTTTTAGTAATTTTAAATATAAGAGGCAGATTACATTTCCCAAACATGTTCAATAGGTTTAAGTATGTTATCTTGCGAAAATTTGAACAAATAAGTGTAAAATGTTTTTCACGAAACTTATACAGTACAATTTAGCATTATTCTTTTTTAATTTATATGGAAAAGGCGGAAAATGAGATGAAGGGCGAAATTTCTGTTTTGATAGCTGATGATAATTATGAGTTTGCAGGTCTACTCAAAGAGTATATGGAGCAATTTGAGGACATAGAAGTTATAGGAATTGCAAAGGATGGTTTGCAGGCTTTAGAAATGATTGTATCTCTTAAGCCTGATGTGGTAGTGCTCGATATTATTATGCCTAATTTGGATGGGTTGGGAGTTTTAGAAAAGCTGTCTTCTATGCAAGTAGAATTTAAACCGATGTTTATTATGCTTACTGCAATCGGTCAGGATGTTTTTGTTCAAAGAGCAGTTGATCTTGGTGCTGAATATTACATAATAAAACCCTTTGATGCTGAGGTTCTGGTAAAAAGAATCCGACAGTTGTATAAGGAAAAGTATATGTCGGCTTTTTCAAATAAGCCTATAGTAAAAAATTCTGAGTTGATAAGCTCCAATACCAATGTTGATAAAACCTATGACATTGAGGTGGAGGTAACAAATTTAATGCATGAGGTAGGTATTCCACCCCATATGGCCGGATATCAGTATCTGCGGGAGGCCATTATCCAAACGGTTTTAAACGCTAAGGCTTTTACCTCTATTACAAAGACTTTGTATCCTAAGGTGGCTAAAAAGTTTAACACTACATCACAAAAGGTCGAAAGAGCAATAAGAAATGCTATTGAGAGTGCTTGGGCAAGGGGAAATCCCGATACAATGGACTCGTTGTTCGGATATACATTTAGCACCAGCAAAGGAAAGCCTACAAATTCTGAGTGTATTGCAATGATGGCTGACAGAATCAGGATAACCATGAACATAAGACGGTAATTTGCAAGAATGGAATAATCAGGATTGATGAAAAATTATTAAAGACCTATCATTATGATGGGTCTTTAATAATTAACTATTTGATTATCCTACAACGAAAAAATTGAGATTTATTATTTATTAATAATCTCTTTTAGCCCTTTACCTGCTTTAAATACAGGTGCTTTTGATGCAGGGATTGTGATTTCTTGTTTTGTTTGAGGGTTTCTTCCCTTCCTTGCAGCTCTTTGTCTAACTTCAAAAGTACCGAAACCAACAAGAACTACCTTGTCGCCGCCTTTGAGTGCATCTTCAACAGAAGAGATAAAAGCATTCAAAGCAGCTTCGCTGTTCTTTTTGCTAAGACCTGACTTGGAAGCAATGGAATTTACTAATTCAGTTTTATTCATTTACACAACCTCCTTAATATGGAATTCGACATTATTTTATAATGAAAATCGTGTAAAGTCAAGTAATTACGAACAATTTAGTGGTTTTAAGCGAATATTTTTTAAAAAATTCAATATTGCTTGCATAAACATATATTTAGGTGTATAATATATGACCATATGTTTACAAGTGGCTACTTTGTTTATATATGTCATATTTCGACCTGAGGTATTATATGGATTTCTATATCATCCAGCATACTTTTAAGTTCAGTATAGAAATGATTTTCCTTGTGGTCGTTGGGGGATTTTCCCATCACAATATGTGTAATCTTATGCTTTCTTGCAAAATCAACAATAGTTTCAACTATGTCATCGGACTTTAATACCGACAAGTTAGCACCTACCGATTTTGATATCTTAAATAAATATTCCAAGGCTTCACCTTCTTTTATGTTGTCTAAAAAGTTCCATTCGTTTTTTGCAACGTGTATTACAAAGAGTTCGCCTTTTAATTCGTTCCTATATTCCGCTGCTTTTAATATTAATCTTTCACATGTAATTTGCTGTGTTACACAAACCAAAATGTTCTGAGGAGAACTCAAAATAAAAACCCCTTTCCTCTGAAGTCATGAAAATTTATAGCATTGAGAATTTTCAAAGAACAACAAAACGCATAACATTACCGGAAAAAGTTATCGTTACGCAGTCCCATATTTTATTATACCAGAGATACGTAAAAAGTCCTATGGATAAATTAAAAATGTTTGTGTCAAGTAAAAGTTGGCAATGATCTCTTCATCCTGTTATTTTATTGGTTTACTTGCTTTGAAGGTCAATGTGAAATCCTCATACTTTTAATTTAGTGAATTTCTTTCTGGAAAGTTTGGCTGGTTATGCATTAAA